>JANPLJ010000293.1:0-2142 GCA_031426475.1 Pirellulaceae bacterium
ATCCGAACCCCAGCAGCAGCCCACCGCAAGCTACCGCGCTGCGACGTCGGTCCCAACCAAAGGCTTCCTGCATGAAAGCAATCACGGGCTGGCATAGTCCTACCGACGACGTAATTCCAGCAAAAAACAGCAGCGCAAACCACAGCGTTCCTAGAACTTGTCCAAACGGCATCTGTTCGAAAATCATCGGCATCGCGACAAATCCCAAATCGAACGAGCCGCTAGCGGCGATCGCTTGAGTCGCCAACAATCCGAAACTTGCGACTGCGATCGGAATCGCAATCGAGCCTCCGAACACGACCTCGGCAACCTCGTTGGTGGTTACCGTTGCCAGCCCCGTCAGCGCGCAGTCTTCATCCTTCTTCAAATAGCACGAATATGCCTGAATGGATCCGGTACCGATGGACAGAGTAAAGAAAATCTGCCCCGCCGCGACCAACCAAACCTCTGGATTTGCGAGCGAGTTGAAGTTCGGTTTCCATACATAGTCCAAACCAGCCCAAATGCTGCGGGTTGGTATCGATGGATCGGGCGTGCCATAACAGAAGACGCTGATGAGTAGGACGATTGCGAAAAGGAATAACATCGGCATCGCGATTTTGGCAAGGACTTCGATTCCACCGCTGATACCTTTTGATAGGATCCAACAATTGGCCAAGACAGCGATCACCCAAAATGAGATTGCAGGCAAGAGCGAATGAAAATGCTCCCGCTCGGCATCGGGTGTAACGCCTTGGTAGTCGCGAAGAAAGCGATAAGTATGAATTCGCTTCAAAGGCGACAACAACGGATCAAGCTCAACCTTGGTGAGCTGTTTGTCCGTATCGATATCAAGTTTCACAAAGTCTGCTTCGGAACCGGGCCAACTTTCCGCAGTTAAAAAATCGAGCTTTTCGCCGTCGGTGCCCTTTGTATCCAGCAAACCGATCAGCTGTTTTCGAGAAACACCAAGGACCTCGGGAGGAACCTCGTCCTTGAGCTTCTCCCGGTCCTCGACATAATATTGACCGCTCGCTGAAAACGTTGCATAGGCAAGCGTCCAGGATTCGATGTACGTATAGTAGATTGCAAAAAGCAGCGGAAGCGAAACGCCCAGCGAACCAAGAATCGTTCCCCAACGTGAACGCGTCATTCGTCCAAACATTCCGGGCGTTGTATGATGCCCAAAGATGCCGCCATAGCGTCCCATGGACCACTCAACCCACATCAACGGAATGCCAACCACGAAAAGTGCGATAAAGTAGGGTATCAGGAACGACCCGCCACCGTATTCGGCGGCGAGGCGGGGGAAACGTAAAAAATTCCCAAGGCCAATCGCGTTTCCTGCCACTGCGAGCACGACTCCTATTCTCGATGTCCATCTTTCTTTATTTGCAGAGCTCACAGCAAAAGACTTTCTTAGACGGGTTTCGATGAAGGATTTTGTGCCCGAAACACAACCGCGTCTAAGTTATAACGTCTGACGCCGATGGAGGTATGTCCCCTGATCGGAACCATGTACCTTGACCGGAACCATGTCCCTTTCACCGGAACGTTTCGCCGTTCCACGAGACAACCGCTATTTGGATAGCGATTCACGCATTTTTGCCCGTGCCCGAGTTAGATACGGTCCAATGCTATTCTCCGAGATTCCCATCTGGAGGCTAATTTCGCGGTAGGATTTCCCCTCGAGATGAAACATTCGCACAGCAGTCGCTTCTTCCACAGAAAGTTTTTTTAGAGCTGCCTCGATCGATTCCTGGTTTTCGGCGAGCTCGCCCAGCGAGTCGGCCGCTGCTTCCGCCATCTCGGTCTCTGGCATGCCCGTTCGCTCCCGGACGCTGTTGAGTCGGCGTTGGAGCAATCCCCGTACGACGACTCGGCGGGCAATAACCGTTAGGTAAGTTGCCAGAGAACTTTGCCCCCGAAATCGCCGAAGCACCCCGAAATCGTTCTTAAGGAGACAAACAAAGACATCCGATACCAAATCCTCACGTGTTGCGACCGGAAGCGGAATGGACCGCGTTGAAGCCGTGTGGTCAACGACATGCTGGACCAATCCAAGGAATCGGTCCACAAAATCGTCCCATCCGCCGGCAGAACGGTTCAAACAACGTTGCAGAAGCTCGCGATCGACGTTCGATAACACTAGGACGAAAACCC
>JANPLJ010000294.1:0-1919 GCA_031426475.1 Pirellulaceae bacterium
TCCCCAGATTGGAGGGGCGAAGTGATCGCACGCCATCGCCCTCCGACGGGTTTATCCCGTCGGAGGCAACGCTCGGCGAGCTAAAAGACAACGCAAGAGAAACACAGACCCGGCGGTATTGGAGGCCGTCTCGCTTTCGAGACCACTGTAGGCCGGAACAAGCAGCCAATTGCGTTCGTCAATTTGATAAAGATAATCTGCGCTGTTCCGGCAATCGGAAACCTCGGTTTTGCCGGAACGGCATCGCCAACGTTTTATTCAACATTTAAGTTTGTTAGCGACTTGTTCCGGCCTACGGAGCTACGGAGCGTTCGCGGACGCGATCATCTCCGCTTTGACATCGGTTTCCAATTCCACTTGGGTTTCCGTCGGCATTGGTTCCTGATGGACCGGTGGGTCGATTCGGATGATCTCGCCATCAATCGACTTCAATAGTGATTTCACCATTGGGTGTTCGGCATATTTGCGAATCAGATGCGGCTGCGAGACTTGCGCAGGTTTCGGTTGCTTGTTGACAATCGCGGTGGGACGAGGTGGAAGATTCGAGCTTTGAAACTGAATTGTGATCGAACGTCCAAGTACGGTTCGAATCGATTTTTCGATCTCGGATCGATGCTCGGTTTCGCTGCAGACATCCATCGCGAAATCGCAGCCTTGGGGGAAATAGACGTTCCAAATACCGTTGGCCAAAGCATCAACGCGAACGACCATCGATGCGCAATCCGCGACGTAGCCTTGCATACTGGCCATTGCCTTCAACCAAACATCCAGCGGGGTTGCTGCGGCATTAAGAGAATCTGCCGCCGGCTGACCCGATGAAATCGCTTGTTGATCTGAACCGCCGGGGCGAACCTCGGAGGTTTGCTTGATAGCATCGGGAAACGGAGACTGCGTGCGGATCACTGAATCGCCGGCCACCAACGCATTCGATTCAGCTTTGATCTGTGAATCCGTCGACGGTGGCTCGACAACCTCAGCCGATTTTGCGGTCACTGGCAGAGGGATCGGCGGAGCTTCAACTTGGCGAGCGATCGCGATACTGACGGATGGTTCGCTAGCTAGTTCAAGCTTTTTTTTTTCGTTCGATATCGGAGGCGACTTGCCTGCTTGAAGCGCACGCAATAGATCGGTCAACGATTGCAAATCTTGAAGATGGCAGATCTGGACGACTGCGACTTCCAGCAAAATGCGGCTTTGCGTGCTATGCCGCATCTTCACAAGCGATTCATCGAGGATCTGGATGGCAGAGAGAATGGTCATCGTTCCCCAGGCCTTGGCGGAAGCACTCAATTCGCCTGCTCGTCCAATGTTCGCGGTTCGGAGCATTTCAGGCGAACTCCCGACTCCCATTGCCATCATGTCACGCAGGTAACCTAGGAGTTGCTCGCCCAACTGACCCGCGTCGACCCCCTCGTTGAGGGCTGTGTCCAGCAGCGCAAGCGTCGATGCCGAATCCCGAGCGATCATTGCATCGGCAATCGAAGCCAAGCGACTTTCGTCGGCCGTGCCGAGCATCGCATGCACCGCCTCGGTCGTGATCTTTCCCGATGAGAAGCTGAGAATCTGCTCAAGCAATGATTGGCTATCGCGCATCGAACCGGCGGCTCGGCGTGAGATCAGTTGCAGAGCTTCCACGTCGGCAGTCGCGCCTTCACAACTGCAAATGAATTTCAAGCGTTCAAGAATCTGATCGGATTTTACTGGTGCGAAATCAAACCGTTGGCATCGCGAGAGGACGGTGATCGGAATTTTTTCGGGGTCGGTCGTACAAAAAATGAACTTGACATGTGGCGGTGGCTCTTCCAGCGTTTTCAGCAATGCATTAAACGCAGCACCTGTAAGCATGTGCACTTCGTCGATGATATAGATCTTGTACGGCGAGCGACTGGGGCGGACGGCAACGTTGGCTCGAAGCTGAC
>JANPLJ010000295.1:0-1720 GCA_031426475.1 Pirellulaceae bacterium
TTTGGAACTGCCATGATAAAAACTCAAATTCGAAAACTGCGACCTTAGGTCGAAAAATTGTCCGCCGTCATCGACGAAATCGTATCCCTTTGGAAGGAGGGAAAAAGGTAGGTGGAAACCCTGTTACTGTCAAGGCTTTCTTCGATATCCAGACGATTTGATCAAGTTTGCTTCATCCAGCCTCGATTGGACGTCGCTTTTCGAGATTCATCCGAATTCTGACGAATCCGGCTGCCGAACTCGTCGCTAACGCTTCCGGCTCTTATTCCCTGAAACTGGCGATACAGACGCCCGAAGCTTGTCCCTGGGGCGAGTATGCCAGATGGATAAAGGCCTTTCCGGGACTGGTCGGTTCCGAAGACACGCGAATTGGGCACTTCGGATCAGGTAACGTGCAATTGAGAGTCGGAAAAAGCTGCTCATTCATCATGGACAAACAACTTGCGACAACTTCTACAGCCGCACTACCTGCGCCGAGGCTACCAAAATAGCTTTTCGCGGCAACGATCGGAACGGAACGATCCTCGCCCAAAACATCGCTTATCCCATGCGATTCCGAGATATCCATCGGCACATCACCTCGCCCAGAGGCATGCAAATGCCATCCGTCGGACAAAGATGCCTTCGCTTGCTCAAAAATATGCCCGAGCACATTCTTGGTCGCTATCCGAATATGATCGCGACCGTCGGCCGCTCCAACCGCCGACGCCCTCGTCGCAATGACTTCGCCATAGATTTTTGCATGGCGTTTCTGTGCGTGCTCCAGCGACTCCAACACAAAAGCGGCCGCACCTTCTCCAAGGACAATTCCGTCGCGTCCAACATCGAACGGGCGACACATTTCAGCCGGATTCGCACGGTCCTTAGCGATCTTCTCCTGGTTCGTTACGTGCAGGTATCTCAATGGTTCGATCCTGCTCCCGGTTGCCCCCACGATCATTGCATCTGCGGCACCGCGACGAATCGCCGCAGTTGCCTCGCCGATCGTCAAAGAGCTACTCGCTTCGCGGACGGTCAGCGAATTGCTGGGCCCTCGCAAGTCATTAAAAATGGCAACGTGACTAGCAGGCATGTTCGGAAGAAACTTTAGCAGCCAAAGCGGATTGACCTTTGGCATTCCACTGGTCGGCCATTGCGAAATGTGAAAAGCCCGAGTTGGGTCAAAGCAAGCGTCAATCCCATCCGCAAACTCCTCCGGTCTGGTCAGAATATAGTCACAACCGTACGTAATCCCGGTCCGCTCGGGGTCGCGTTGATCGACGCCAAGCGCTGCATGACTGAGCGCCATTTGGCAAGCAGCTACCCCCAATTCGATCTCGCGGCACATCACTTTTTGGTTTTTCTTGATCGAACGCTGAAGCCCCTTATCCAGCGGACCAAAATCTTCGATAGCCCCCGTAAAACACTTCGCCTGCCCGCCATGCCGAACCGGAAGGACCTCTAAAGGCAAGTCGGAGAACTCCGTGATTCCGGATTGGCGATGAGTTAGCGCATGCCAAAACGTTTCCAAGTCGCGTCCCAGTGGGCTTACCACTCCAAGACCTGTGATGACTACGCGAGTTATGGGTGCAGACATAAAAACTTGAGGTTTCACTGGCGTCCACATCGCTGCGCGCCGGAAGATGATATCGAATGAATACTGCTAGAATTGTATCAGAGCCCAACCGAGTGCGAAGCGGGTTAGAAAATAGGGAGGGAAAGGACAGAAGGGACAGAAGGG
>JANPLJ010000296.1:0-1255 GCA_031426475.1 Pirellulaceae bacterium
ATTGCGAGTGGCGCGAAAGGATTTTTATCATTGTCTTTGGCCATAGTGGCATCCCTTTATAAATGCGCAGCGAACCGCGACGCAGTAAGCAGCATCGAGAAACGGTCGCTGACGGGAAGCCACTCTGGTTCAGAGCCCCAGTAGCTGCAAAGAAGTTTTCGAAAGTTTGCATTGGCACAAGCCAATGCGATACAATTAATCCCAGAACTGCCGCGCTAGCGGCTTACTTGAACAAATCGTTCGATCGAAGGTCCGGTCGATGGCGCTCATGATGGAAGGTTGGTTGGCCGGACCTCGATCAACTTGTGCGTTCTGCCAGAAGTGTATCTCTCATTTTTGCGCCAAACTGACCCATGGAACAACGGAGCGAAAACTCTTCAAGAAAACCTCGATGGCGACTCACGACAGTCGTCTTGATTGTTCTTTCGTTCGTGACCTTGACGGGTTTTGCAACAATCTGCGTATCTGGAGTTTTCGCCGAGTATCATGCGGGCGTGTTGCGATCGCTCGGCGCTGAGGTTAACTATGGCGTAAAGGGCGGATACTTCGTCACAACTAAATCGAAGGCGAATCTATCTAGATTCATAAATGATGGTCGTCGTTCGCTCGATTACCTGTCTCGCAATTATTCGCTGACAATTCGATTGGATGGTTCGGAGGTCACAGATCAAGACCTTTTAGTTTTGGACAAAATATCTGGCCCGTTCTATTTGTCTGTCCGTAATACGGCTATAACGGATGCTGCCTTGACGCAACTTTTACCCGTTGCGAACCTGAAAGGGATCGATGCAGAGAATTCAAAAATCACGTCAACTGGACTCGCATCATTCAATCGTTTACGGACACAATAATTGCCAGAACAACCGGATGCACTGGAGCCGCGAATCCGGCGTTTTGAAATTGAAGATCACTCGTCGCGGCCGCAGTGATCCGAAACGTTGTCGGGTATTGGGCAACGGTCGAAATGCTCTTTGTTGGCAATGAAAGAACTTTTTGGATGCTTGCGTGTTGTGAGCGATCTTATCGTTCTTGGAAACGCCACTCTCGCAATTCGAACGGAATAGGCCGCTTGATGCGGTCGATCGGTGAAGAGATTTGCGACAGCACGAACTTTAAACCGTCTTGGCCAGATTGAACGGACGCATTTCAAGCTTGATTGGCGATACCTCCGTCGAGAATGGAACCGCGAACCGGTCCTCGATGCCCAGATCAACGTGATCGGTCTGCTCAATATCTGCACGCAGGCACTTCGCGT
>JANPLJ010000297.1:0-2062 GCA_031426475.1 Pirellulaceae bacterium
CTAGCCAAAGGTCGCCGTCGCGTCGAGCAACGCGAACGTGTCCACTACGAGTAGCTGCCTCGGTCATGGAATCAACTAGCTTACACCCAATCGATCGATGGGGAGGGAGGAAGGCTACCCCGGAGAATCGCAGGGCTCGAATCCCCTGAAACGCTTCTTCAATCTTGCTGCATGGAACCTCTGCCGTCACAAACATCCAGTCGATCGCCAGCGAAGCAGCCGCTCGTTGCATCAGAAACTGGGTTGGATTCCCAGCCACCGGATCACCGAGGCAGCAAATAATAGACTGAACATTACTCGACATGAGGCAGCCGTATTGATGATATTTAGAAGACGAGCTTGATGCTTCCGATCCGCCGAATCGTCTCTGCCATCAACGCATCTTCCGCCGCCTCGTCGTCCGCAGTGTAGGTTACCGAGAATCGCAAGAATGCGCCTGCATCGTCCCACGGAACCGTCACCATCGAATGCTGGGTGATAAAATACTGAGATGCGGCTTCGGCGTTTTCAAAGCCCAGCCCCCCTTCGATCCCCTTCGGCGCTTTGACGTACAGGAAATAACTTCCGCCGGGCATCGAGCAGGTGAAACCACACTGACGAAGTGTGGCTACGATTTTTTCGAGCCGACGTCGGTATTTCCGATTAATTCTTTCGGGGATCGAATCATCGTCCAAGGCCGTGACAGCAGCCCGCTGGATCGCCGAGAATTGACCACTATCGCAGTTGTCCTTCACATCCGCGATCGCCTGGACTATCGTCGCGTTTCCACAAACCCAGCCGATCCTCCAGCCGATCATGTCGAAGCCCTTGCTCAGGCTATGAACCTCGACACCAACATCCACCGCTTCAGGAATCTCAAGGAAGCTTAAGGGCTTATCTCGAAAGCTGAGAAGCGTATGGGCTGCATCTTGAACGACAATAAATCGATGTTTTTTAGCTAGCTCTATCACCTGCCGATAGAAATCTCGTGTCGCGACTTGTCCAGTTGGGCTATTCGGATAGTTCAAAACAAGGATCTTCGTCCGGTCCCAAATGTCCGGCGCGACTTGGCTGAAGTCGGGATAGAAATCGTTTTCGGCCAACAGCGGTAGCCGATAGACTGTTCCTCCGTAGTAGCGAGTGTGGGTCCCGGCGACGGGATAGCCAGGGACCGTCATCATGGTCACGTCCCCAGGATTGATAAAGCACGCCGGGATCATCGCCAGGGCGGTCTTGCTTCCGATACAGTGGTTTACTTGAGTGGTCGGATCGAGCTTTACACCAAACCTGCGCTCCATAAAACGAGTGGCCGCGCTCTTGAATTCGGCAATTCCATTGTCTGCGTAACCACGATTCTCCGGACGATCAATCTCAACCGCCATTTTCTTACGCACATTTGCATCGGCCATTGAATCATTTTCGCCGATTCCAAAATCGAGAAGACTGCGGTCGGGGTAGTCGGCGATGGCCTTGCGTTTGGCTCGCTTGATTTTCTCGAATTTGTAGATCTCGTTTCCCTTGCCGTAATTCACGCCGCCAATACGCTCGGCAAATAGTTCTTGGAAATAGGGATCAGCCGAAGTAGCGACGGACATCGAGAGTTCACTCCGTGTGGTTCACTGGACAGTAGGAAGTAGATAAGTCGTTAAGCTTATCACTAGTTTTTACCACCCACGATACCCCATCGACAACTCGCAATGGAAAGTTCTCCCGACGAACACGCCCGCATCGATGGACGTTCTCTTTTGACGACGAGCTGAAGCAACGTGGTGCTGAGTTGCGGCGTGGAAGGCTAGCCAGCCCGGAGGACATAGAGGCCGTCTCGCTTTTAGTAGGCCGGAACAAGTCGCTAGCAAACTTGGATGTTGAATAAAACGACGGCGACGCCGTTCCGGCAAAACCGAGGTTGCCGATTGCCGGAACGGCGCAGACTATCTTTCTCAAATTGACGAACGCAATTAGCTGCTTGTTCCGGCCTACCGTGGTCTCCAAAGCGAGACTTGAAGGCCGTCACGCTTTCTAGTAGGCCGGAACAAGTCGCTAGCAAACTTGGATGTTGAATAAAACGTCGGCGACGCCGTTC
>JANPLJ010000298.1:0-1875 GCA_031426475.1 Pirellulaceae bacterium
TCGCAGCCGAACCAGTCGTTCATCTTCCAGCTCAGAATTCAGCGCGACCTGGTCGAGAGTTTCCGGATCGGTGACGATAGCCAAACGCTCGCGTCGTGCACGGCTCCGCGACCAGTTTCGGAACTTGTTCCTGGCAATGCCGCGGAGCCATCGACCGAAAACAGATGCATCCGTGGCATCGCCTCGGCAAGTCGCTAAACTCAGGTGCGCATCCGCCAAACTGTCTTGAGCCAGCTCTGAAGCATCAAAGGCGGGCGCGCCCCAGGAAATGATTAACCCGGTCAACGGAGAGCCAAATCGGTCGATACTTTCTTGAAGGTCCAAAATCGCAGGTTCTTCCGCCGGGGCGTTAAAATGTTTCATCCTCTACATGGAAGTTACCACTGCCTGCTGTATCACTCAGTAGAAAATCTGCTTTTTCGAAAAATAGCTAAGTCCGTGCATTCGGCGACTGATTTTTACGGACTCCGTCCGTGGGTGGCGGCAAACGTCGGATCGCCGCCATCGCGGACTCAATCTGGACTAAAGCAGATTGGACGCAAGTTCTGAAAGTGGTGATCGTTCACCTTTCTCCAGCGAGATATGTCCGTAGATCGGTTGACCGACCATGCGATTAATAAGATAACTTAACCCATTGGAAAGCGAGTCAAGATAGGGATGATCGATTTGTTGAATGTCGCCGGTAAAAACGATCTTGGTTCCTTCGCCAGCGCGTGTGATGATGGTTTTGATTTCATGGGGCGTAAGATTCTGGGCTTCATCGACAATAAAGAAAACGCGATGCAAACTGCGACCGCGAATGTAGGCGAGCGGCGACACTTCAATGCGTTCGGCATCGAGTAACGCCTGTCCACGATGAGCGACTTCACTGACGTCGCGATTGGCTTGAATCACCGCCAAATTATCGTAGAGAGGCTGCATGAAAGGACTCAGTTTGGCGTCGACATCACCAGGGAGAAATCCCAGATCGCGATTACTCAGCGGCACCACCGGGCGGGCAATCAGGATTTTATCAAATTGATCGCGACATTCGATCGCGGCCGCCAACGCAAGCAACGTCTTACCTGAACCAGCTTGCCCCGTCAGCGTAACGAGTTTGATACTCTCGTCGAGCAAGGCTCGTAAAGCAAAGAATTGTTCGGCGTTTCGAGGCTGAATGCCGGCCGCAGTAAATTGATCGATGCGGACAAAAGTTTTTCGTGTCGCATTGTAGGTAGCTAGGAATGAACTCGATTTACTCCTTAAAATAAAGTTTTCGTTAGCAATCGGACTCTCGATCGCTTTCAACGAGTCTGCCGATATGTGCCCACCGTTAAACGCAAAAGGCGCCAGCGATTTCGAGGGCAAATCCTCGATCAAGCGTTTTCCGAGATAGAGCCGTTCAACGCTTTCCACTTTGTCTGAATGGTAATCTTGAGCGGTAAGACCAAACGCTTTAGCCTTCATTCGCAAGTTCGTGTCTTTCGTGACAAGCACGACCGGCCGAGATTTCTCTGATTCTCTTAAACTGATCGCCGTATTCAAAATCCGGTGATCGGAAGAGTCGACGAGAAATGCACTTCGCAGTGAAGGGCAGGTTCGCCCGCCAAGCACAATTCGCAATGATCCGAGCCCCGGACCAAGCGAAGCGCCTCGCGTCGAAAGTGCGTCGCCTGTCAATGCGTCGATACTGCGCAAGAACGTTCGTGCTTGGATATGGACATCATCATTACCCTTCGTGAAGCGGTCTAGTTCCTCTAGCACCACGATCGGAATGACGACATCATTTTCTTCAAAATTTCGAATGCAACCTGCGTCGTGAAGTACCACATTGGTATCGATGACAAAGAGCTTTGGTTGCATAGAAAGCGATTTAACCGGCACACAATACTCCTA
>JANPLJ010000299.1:0-2742 GCA_031426475.1 Pirellulaceae bacterium
GCCATCAAAGAATCGAATATCAAAATAAGGCTGTGAAGAGCCGCGAAGTTCGACGATCCCATTCAAAGGATTGATGTCGGCTGGGATCAAATCGTTATCGGTCGGATCGATGACGACTGCCGTCGGTCCTGTCAAGTCCGAGCGATCCTGGGCACCGCGGTCCTTGAATACGTTTTCTCCCAATCCCGAAGGTGAGTCGACGGTAGGGTCATCAACTCGCAATTGTCCATTCAGATCGACGCTCGGAGCAAGAATCGGGGATGCTTGTAGTCCGAGAGGTGCCTTGACGGAAAGCAAGCCCGCGCGATCAAGCAACGAGTCGATTGAAGAATCGATCGTCGGAGCCCCGGACTTGGGATAAAGTCGACGATTAAACACATCGACAAAGAGCTCGCTCGATGACGCGACGTTGATCGGGAACTGACCGACATTTCCTCCTACAGGAACATTGGTCGTATTGCGGAAATAGACGGACCCGCCGATAACCGTTGTATTGCTGGACGAATCCACCGTAATACCGGAAGCGTTATTGACCAAAATATTGTTCAACAAGGTCGGACTTGCGTTCGGGCCGACTGAGATCCCCACGCCACCTGGCTGGAAAAACGTAGCCGGGATACTTGTCAAAGCTCCCACAGCATCGATATCGGCACCTACATTTTCGCCGGTCGTTGGTCCATCAGATACCACATCCGTCAACCGCACAAAACTCAATCGGCTATTTCGATTGAAGCCATAAGAGTCGAGATCGATTGTTCGCGATACGCCGTCGATCGATCCAACCGAAGTATATGTGACTCCATCCGTGCTGACTTCGACAGCAACACTTTCAGACAGACCGACCTCGAAAACGGCGAGGTCTGGCTGCGGATCGCCCGAGCCGGTAAGGATATTATTGGTGAACTCGACAACCAACCGGCCTCCGTTTCCTAAAGAAACGACCGATTGTGCGACTTGGGGTTCCAAGAGTGGGTCGCCCGTATAGTTCGGCGTACCCAACGCATCCGTTGGTTGATCAAACCCTACCACTGGGATGGGACCACCTGAGAAGGCTGGCGTGTAGCCACCGGTTGGCACCCGATCCGCAAACGCGAGGGCACCTTGTCCAAACAGTATGTTGTTGAAGACACCTGGCACGATGTCGGTCGGCTGATTGATGGATCCGCCGACAATCGTGTTGTTCACGATCCTCGCAAAGGGAACTGCTGCTGACGAAAGCGTCGTCGCAGAGACGTCTCCCGCGATCGAAATACCGCCAAGAATATTTCCAATCAATTCATTGTTCACGATAACTGCACCGGGAGCCAACCGCTCGTTGTTGAGAACGACTGTGTTGCGAACGGCCCCTGGGTTGGAATTATTACTTCCGATGGTTCGGTCGTCGGGCCGTAGCCGAATGCCGAAATTCGATGAATCCGAGATTTTTGAATTCTCAATGACGATTTGGCCTTGGTCGCGCGACGTATTCGTGTCGCCTCGATGTAGCTTGACGTCGATAAGTGCGATCGGAACACGGGGTGCCACCACGGTCGAAGTGACTACCGCATTGGATGACAACGCGATACTCTCGCCGCCCAGACCACTGATCGCTCCATTCAAGGAGATAGCGGTAACGTTGATTCGCGATTGCACGGCAGGCGAGTTGATCAGGTCTCGGAGTCGGCTGGCGATCACGGCACCTGATTCGGATACACGAATGCCAGTGACTGGATTGACAACCGAGGTCGCAAACGGAACGGCGATCTCATCGGCGTTTAAAGGTGCCGGATTGGTGACTTCGTTGTTTCGGAAGACAAAGTTCAATATCTTGATTCCATCGCTGATCGACAGAACGTCGCCATCGATAATATGCTCGGAACCCGACAACTGGATCGTGGAACCTTTCGATAACCGTTCGTTGACTTCGAATGTGCCATTCGGCTTATACTGGGCTCCACCAGGTCGTGGGACCAAGTAGTCTTCCCCGCCGCGAATCTCGAGCTGATACGGTCCGACGTTAATGGAACCTGGGCGAGCGGCTACCGGTACAAACGTCGTGTCCAAGATCGGATCGGTGGTTGGCGTCAGAACGGTTTCACCGCGTTCGGCGAATCCAATCACGAAGTCATCCAAATAAATCCCTTCAAACGCATTGTTCGTGAGTCGATCGTCCACGACGGAATTTCCAACGAAACGACGAGCCGAATTGAAATCGCCGGTCGAGTTTGTGAAAGTGAACGGGCCGTCATCGACAACAGTCAGACCAGGCAACAGGATAAAGCGTCCTTGACGGGTAAACACATTGTTACCGCCTGCCAATTCTGTGTTGAGAACAGACTGGACGGCAATGGCAACTTGATCTGCGGTCATATCCAAATTGATCGGAACAACACTTCTGCCCGCACCGGATCCAGGTCCCGAGTTGCCCGATGGGAACAAGGCGTTCGGCGTCAAGGTCACGCCGCCGGTCAACTGTACTCGATTGCCAACGTTGATCGCTGTGACGACAGCCCCGGCAACCGGTGGATTCGTTGGAAGAGCGGCGCTATTCACTGCGTTCGACAATACCGTCGCAATCTCAGCGGCCGTTTGATTTCGATTGTACGGAACGGTAAAGACACCCGCCACAGGCGCAGGGCCCGTACCATCGTAGAAAACAAAGTTAAAAGTGTCGATCTTCAGCGTTGTGTTGTTCGGGATGAGAGAACCCGCCGGCGTGTTGAAGGTCGTACCCAATTGAATCTCAAAAGTACGACCGCCTAA
>JANPLJ010000300.1:0-4965 GCA_031426475.1 Pirellulaceae bacterium
CAAGGCGTTGGTAAATGCGAACTTGAACCTCACGAGAAAGCTGCAAACGATTCTCGGTACTTTCCATCCTTCGCTGCAACCAATCCCGAATCTTCCGATCATCAATGTGAGTAAACTGGGCTCCAATGCTTCGACAATATGTGTTGCGCAGCTTTTGAAGGATATCCGCTAGAGTCTTGCCACCAGCATACTCGCTGGTCGGATCGGTAAATGGGCGATTCAAATCGGACTCACTCAGCCCGTGCGAAACGGGATCGAGCTCGGGAGGGCCGATTCGCTTTTGAACCAGTGGATCTAGTGGATCGAGCCTCGCCATCAAATGCCCGCGAACGCGATATTCACGCACCAACAAGTCAACTCGCTCTTGCATGCGAGCAAGCCAAAGACTGTCGGGAGGAATCGATTCCGTTTCGGTTGCTACGTTCGAGTCGAGCGTCTGCATCCCGATGGCTTGAGATTTTGCAAGCTCACGTTGAGACGCGAGCGAAAACTCCTCAAAGTACTTTCGCCATTGTGTCGAAACCGACGTTGGATCTTGAATATATCGAACGTACAAGTCGTCGATGTAATCGAGACTGTAAGTGTTCATGCGGATGCCGAATACACTGCTGTTTTTCGAGTCAGTGTCCCTTGAGAAATGAGCAAGGCTATCGCCAGGTGGGGAAGTTTGTAGATGTATGGGGTGCTCCAAGCAAACCCGCGAAACACCTAGTGCTTTGTTTGTAAACAGGTAGCTACGCTCGCCAGAGCGTGGTACTTCGAAGGGATTCCCACGTTCTGGCGAACGTAGCTACCTCAAATTCGATTTTAGAAACAAAGACTAGTTCTTCGAAGGCTGATAGTATACCCAATCGACGCCTAGATGCTACACCGCTTTTCCGATCCCCGACACGGCGTCGCTTCGCCTAACGGCCAACAAGCAATTTTTTAACCACATCCAGCCGCTCTGCGTCTGTTCCGATTGCCAGCTTCTTGCCGTCGTCAGGCCCCAACAGAGCTTCGTAAGCGGAAAGCACATCGGCGTCTTCAAGGAGCGACTTTTCACGCCACAATCTGATTTCGGTGACCGCATCTAGTTTCGAGCGAGACTCATCCGAAACCAGCTTGTCCAGTCTTTTTGTCTTGATGACTTCCGAGGTCAACGTCGCGGGGATATCTTGCATTGCAACCAATTCATCAAGCATTGCTAAGACAGGTTGCATTGCGGTGACGACATAGGATCGGCCCGACTTATCGATCTCCTTCTGCGCTTCGGTGTTTTTCAGGAGCTTCGAAGCGGCTAACGATTTACCATCCGCAATATTCACGAGCTTTGCCCGGCACGAGTTGTAAATCAAACGTAGCTTTGTGTTAACCGTTACGTCGACATCAAAAATGATCAACGCGTCGAACTCACCCGTTTTGGCTTGCTCTATCAAATCGGTACTTGTGCCTCGGCCGATGTATGTGAGGATGGGGCCCGCCGACATGTATTTTGCCTCAGCACCTTCGATCTTCGTTGAGAGAGGCGATTTGGCCGCACTTGCCATCACGCTTCCCGATCCGTCGTCCCCGCCCCCAGAACCATCGTCTATTCCATCGCCACCTCCATCAAACTGGGCGGTTGTCGTGACGACACCCGTCAACGACTGAAAGATAGGTGCCCATTTTCCGTCGATGTGGCCAGCCCTTACATGATCGACCAACACGTCGCCCATCAAGCCAGTGTACTTCTGCAACAACCGCTCTTTATTGTTCGATGGCAAGAAGGCCGTCGAAGGATCTGCTTCAGCAGGTTCGTCATCCACCGGCTGCGAGCGATTCTTGCTGGAACCTTTGCGTTTCGTGAAAAAACCACGCAAACTTCCAATGGGCTTGTAATCCTTTAACTCTGATGGAGAGGTCAGTTCGACACCAACTGCAACCCTAGCCCCCAACTGCGGTTGCCTTCGCGCAGGCGACCACCGGTAAAGCGCCAGTAGTTCCGAAGCATCGGCCGATGAAGCCAACATATGAGCTTGAATCAAGCGGTAGGCCGCCTTCTCATAGCCATCTCCGAACGCCTGCTCCGCTTGCTCGCGCAAGTTCTTCGGTTTGGCTTGAACAACCGGCCGCCCAGAGCCGTCGTCGTCGGCCATCGTCCCTCCATCATCAGCGGCCTCCTCTGTCATCGCTACATCTTCTTCAACAGTCGCACCATCGTCGCCCGTGGTGCCGTCATCGATTTCTGTTGATCCATCGTCGGCAAGCGCTCCAGAATCATCGCCGGATTCCGCGCCCATATCGGAATCAGCACTGTCGTCTTGCTGCGGAGCTGCAGGAGCAGCCTGAACCGGTGGCGCGACCGCAACCTCTTCCTTCTTCGAAGAGCATCCTGGAAGCATAAGAACGGATGTACTGATCAGCCAACAAAGCAAGGCAACGGTTTTGTTCATGGCCATATTCTACTTTCGAGAAGCATTAAGTCTCAAGGAGTGAAATGCAAGAAACCCAATCGAGGTAAGCTGCATGCCTTCCTATTTCCTAGTGTCGATGGTCAATCCTGGCCAATCGTCGGTGCGGAATGGAGTCAACGGTAGTCCCGTTTCGCCGAACATATTGCAACGAGGATTATCACTCCAAGCATAACGGACGGCTATCGGCGATGGAACCTCCGGCGACGAAACAACGACAGAATTGTCCTTTGCAATGGTCGCCTCGGCCCAAACAAACTTGCGGTCTTCCCCTGCAATCTCAAAGCCTTTAGGTTCCAGCACGTCGAATGGACGCCACTTAGCCCCAAAATGGTCGAACTTAAGTGTCGCTTTTCCATCGGCGACTTCCATCGACTTGAATTCAGGACTGCGAAACGGAATATTGATCCCATATTCATTAGCCAGTGCCCACCGGGCCAATCGCCTCCCCACGTCCACCTTGTTCTTCGGATGAATATCCTTCCCTTCTCCAATGTCGACGATGACCGCTTGCCCCGTCTTCGGCAATGCCTTCATCGTCATCGTCTGAGCCTCACGCAGTTCGGCCCACGCACTCTCGCCAGGCATGTCTGTCTCGGCTTTGAAGTCCGCCAATTGAACCCAATAGAATGGGAAGTCGCCTTGGTTCCAAACTTTGCGCCACGTCGAAATCATGAGCGGGAACAGCTCACGGTATTGATAGGCCCGATTGGCGTTCGATTCTCCCTGGTACCAAATCGCACCTCGTATTCCATATCCGATATGGGATGCAAGAACGCCGTTGTAAATATTCGCTGGATTCGCATTGCCGTTAATCTGCCCTTTCAATGCTGCGAGCTGCTTCTTCTGCGCTTCGTCAGGATTTGGGACCGCCGCTAGATCTTCATACTGGTTTGTTCGCGCCTTCCAGGCGTCAAGCAAATCAGCATACTTTCCAGCTTTCTGGAGCGTCTCGAAATCCACCCAGGCTTCGCAAGCCGAACCTCCCCAGGCGTTGTTGATCATGCCGATCGGGACGTCAAGCGTTTGATGCAACTGTCGTGCGAAGAAAAAGCCAACGGCCGAGAAACCATCGACACTCGTGGGCGAGCAAACTTCCCATTTGCGATCATCGTGAGACCATATCGGCGTCTGAGAACCGGTTTGAGGGAAATTAATCATGCGAATGCGAGGGTAGTTGCTCGCTAGCCGCTCAAGATCCGCATCATTTGCACTAGCGACTTTCCACTGCATATTCGATTGGCCCGAGCAGATCCACACCTCGCCCGCCAGAATGTCCTTGATATCGATCGTGTTTTTGCTCTGATTCCCCTTCACGCTAATGGAATACGGGCCACCGACAGCTAGCTTTGGCAACATCAGCGACCAGTTGCCATTCAAGTCGGCATTCGCTGTACTAGTCACGCCGCCAAACCCTTCACCTGTCGTTGCGACCGATACTACTTCCGACGGCTCGGCTTTTCCCCATAATTTATTCGGCTGGTCGCGCTGAAGAACCATATGGTCGCCAAAAATATTCGGTAACCGAATGTCCGCGCAGGCATCCAAAATGACAAGGTTGCCAAACTGGTACATTACGCCAAGGCTGAAAAGGAGTCGCAAAATTGTGAGATTGGCTCGATTCATGGTTGTCAGATTGCCTTATAATAGTCGGTGGGCTTAGAATGCTCATGCAGGTAAGAACAATGGTTTATCATGTGCTGCGTGTTCAACAATTACAACTAGGGTTATCCATGACCATCCACAAGAAATATCGCGGTATTCCTTTCGCCAAAGCCTTTCTCGTCGCTGCGGCAATTGTCGGAGGCCCGCTTGTCGTTGGTTGTGTTCCCACTACGACCATCGCGAGTTCGCCTGACACGAGTCAACCAAGCCCATCATCGACTCCTTCCGATAGCAAACAAGCGACTCCCGCGCCCAAGTCATTAACTACAACGAGCAAACTGTCTAAGATGAACGTAAAATTCAACGATCTAACAGAAAAAGAAGCTGAAGTTATTCTTCGCAAAGGTACCGAACGGCCTTGGATCGGTGAACTTACGGATAACAAGCTTAAAGGAACCTATATCTGCCGGCGCTGCAACGCACCACTCTATAAATCGGACGCGAAGTTCGACAGCCATTGTGGATGGCCCAGCTTCGACGACGAAATCCCCGGCGCCGTCCAGCGGCATCCGGACGCCGACGGCCAACGCATCGAAATCATTTGCAAGAACTGCGAAGGTCACCTCGGACATGTCTTCCTCAAAGAGGGCTACACTGCCAAGAACACGCGGCACTGTGTCAACTCGATCTCGATGAAGTTTATCCAAGAAGGCAAAGAGTTGCCGGCCGTCATCCGAGCCGATGCGGATAGTAAGGAGTCCACAACATCGAAAGTCGGCAAAGAGATCAAAGCCCCCTCCGGCAAAAACGACGCCGCGAAATAGTCGATCTTAGTTTTCTTATCTCTGAGCCAACGTTTCTTTGAGTTACCTGGTTCCCAGGCTCCAGCCTGGGAACCCAATGAATTGCAGGCACTGCCTGCCAAAAG
>JANPLJ010000301.1:0-4275 GCA_031426475.1 Pirellulaceae bacterium
GACGAATTCGGCTACTCACTCTAAAATCTAAGTTGGACGAGCAAACCCTTTGTCATCCATTATTCGCAGCCTCGTTTGAATGGTATTAAAGTGCAATCCAGATTGATCGACCAACTTCAAGTGAACATCCCGCTCCGACCCCTGCTGGATTTCCCACAGGACTTTCAGAATCTCCATCTCACGTTCCGTGGGAGCTGTATCCATCGTTGCGTCGCCCTCCCGATTGTGATCTAGTTCAAGTTTGAAGCCTGCGGGAAATTATCTCAATAGAATTGCGTTAAATCTCATAGCACGCGCAGTTCGGGAACGTCATCCTTAGGGAGGTGAAATACGTGGTGGGAAAAAGCGTCGAAACACAATATTATGACACTTCTCGCTAATCGCCAGTATAAACACGCTCGTTACCAGGCTCCTGCCGGCTCCTGCCTGGGAACGCACGACCTTGGAGACTCTGCCGGCTCTGCCTCCCGCGACGCGGCAGCAGGCAGAGCCTGCAATTCCTTGAGTTCCCAGGCCGGACCTGGGAACCAGTTGCTGGCGATCGGCGAGAAGTGTCGAATTTATACATAGGTTGCCAATGCCTTTCTATTTAAACAAGAGCTATCATGTGCGTTTTCTAACGCGTTCCACGCAATATTTGTTGGGGTTTTTTCTGGCCAGCATGCCGCAGTTCGCGATCGCGATCGATGAGGCTGGATCGTTGGCATTGCTGGTCGAAACGCTCGTGGCAAACGAGAGCGAACCGCTTGTCTGCCGTTCGTTAATGCGAGGCATGTTGAGTGGGTTAGAAGGACGGCGAGGTGTGACGCCGCCGCCAAGTTGGATTGAGTTGAGCACGAAGCTTGGCCAGCACGAAGACGCTAGCGTTCGTGAGTTATCGATGAAGCTATCGCAGATTTTTGGCGATCGCGAAGCAACTCGGCGGTGTTTGGCGATCCTAAAAGATCGCTCTGCCGACGAGAACCAAAGACTCTCAGCGTTGCGATCGCTGCTGGACCAGCAATGCGAACAAGTATCTGAGGTCTTTGAGACACTCCTCGACGAACCAGCCTTGGCGCTCGACGCCATTCGAGGATGTTCGAATGTTGCGAACCCGAAGGCACCTTCCATTTTGCTTGGCCGATACGAACATCTCACCCCTGAACTGCGACGTGCCGTCATTGAAACACTCGCCACACGTAAAGACTATGCAGAAGCGCTGTTGGAGGCGATCCAGCAAAAGAAAGTGGCCCGCGAAGATATTCCGGCACATATTGCACGAACGTTGAGCGAGATTCTTGGAAAACGATTCGTCGAATTGTTTGGTGACGTTCGCCCAGTCGCGGCCGATCGGGAACAATCGATCGAAAAATACAAAAAGCTGATGACGGCGGAGGCGATGGCCAGTGCGGATGCTTTGCGAGGCCGTGCTGTCTTCCAGAAAACGTGTGCGGCATGTCATCTGCTGTACGGCGAGGGCGGCAAGGTGGGTCCAGACCTGACCGGTTCCAATCGCGCTAACTTAGACTACATTTTATTGAATAGCGTGGACCCCAGCTACGATGTGCCCGACGGCTACAAGACAGTTCAGATTCTTACTGTCGACGGACGCGTCATCAACGGCGTCCTCGCCGAAGAAGATGCCATTCGCGTGGTACTCAAAACAGCAGATCAGCCACGAGTCGTCATCGTTAAAGAAGATATCGAAACGCGGAAGGTTTCACCCAAGTCGATGATGCCCGATGGCCAACTGGATCAAATGAAATCTCAAGAGGTGATCGACTTGATCAAATACCTACGAACAACCGAGCAAGTGGAGATTGCGAAATGATGCGAATGACTCGATTCAGCTCACTAGCAATTTTTCCGAGACTCTTTGCTGACCGGCAACTTGAACATGCTCGTTCCCAGGTTCCCGCCTGGGAACTTGCGAGTCAATTTTGTTCCATTAAGACCCCGCTCCCTTCTCCCCGTCTTCGGGGAGAAGGGCTGGCGATGAGGGGCCGTGGCTCCAAGCGATTCGGCCCCTCACCCCCCGTCCCCCTCTCCCCAGAAGACTGGGGCGAGGGGGGGAACAAGTTCATATTTAGCGGGTGGCGTTTTTTTCTTCTAGCGATTGTCGGCTTGTTGGTTGGCGGATCGGTGCTTTCAATAGCCGACGATGGACGCAACACGCTTCCTAAGCAGCAGCACAAGACGAGTGACGCGCCGTTTTTAAAACCTAGCGAAGCGGTTGCCAGGATGGCGATCCCAGACGGTTTTGAAGTATCGGTGTTTGCAGCCGAGCCAGACATTGCGGAACCGATCGCGTTCTGTTTCGATGAACGTGGACGGATGTGGATCGCCGAGAATTTCAATTATCGAACCCGGAAAGATCATACCGATGACCAGGTTAGCCGAATTCAAATCCTGGAAGACACCAACGGCGATGGGGTCCTTGATACCAAGAAAACCTTTACCGACAAGCTGACATTTACATCGGGTTTGGCCTGCGGCTTTGGCGGTCTGTTCGTCGGTTCGCCACCCCATTTGAGTTTCATTCCTGATGCAGATGGTGACGACAAGCCCGACGGACCTCCGCAGCCTTTGCTGGATGGTTGGGGAATCAATGACCGGCACGAGACACTCAATAGTTTCATTTGGGGACCAGATGGTTGGTTGTACGGATGCCATGGCGTGTTCACGAAATCGAATGTAGGGCATATCGGTGACGCGGAATCGAAGCGACAGTTTATCGATGGCGGCATTTGGCGTTATCATCCGATTCGCAAGACATTCGAGATTTTCGCGAGGGGATTGTCCAACCCGTGGGGGTTTGACTTCAACGAACACGGTCAAGCTTTCGCAACATGCTGTGTCATCCCTCATTTATTTCACGTCGTCCAAGGCGGTTCGTACACGAAACAAAGCCTCCCTCATGTAAATCCGCATATCTACGATGATATCAAGACGATCCGCGATCACACCCATCTGTCCGCACATGGTGGTGCTCGCTTTTATCTGGCAGATACTTTTCCGAAGCAATATCACAATCGATTGTTCATGTGCAACATTCATGAACATGCGGTGCTCACGGACGTCATGGTACCGAACGGATCAAGTTTCATCGGCAAGCATGGTGACGACTTCATGCCGACCAACGATTTGGCCTGGGTCGGTTTCAGTGTCGAGATTGGCCCGGAAGGTGGCGTCTATATTTTGGATTGGCATGACACAGATGTGTGTGGCAACATCATCAACTTTCCCAACAGCGGCCGGGTTTACCGAATCATGCCGAAGGATGCTCGCGCGATCATGCCGCCCAATCTGAAGATCATGTCGGATGCTGAATTGGTTGCGCTCCAGTCGCACGAGAACGATTGGTATGTACGGCAGTCGCGTACTTTGTTGCATTCACGCGCCGCATCTGGCAAATTGGATCGAACGCTCGTTCATTTGCAGCTAGAAAAGTTGTTTCAGTCGGCGACGATCTCGCCCAAGCGACTACGCGCGCTGTGGGCGCTGCAAGTCACCGAAGGACTGAATGCGGATCGCTTGAAAAAACTGTTGGACCACGAAGATCCCTATGTCCGCGGGTGGGCGATTCAATTTCTTTGCGATGCAAGCCCTTTCAATGCGTTTCAAGATGCAAGCAAGGCCGAAAAGACAACTCTGGATAGCAACGTTTTGAAACAGTTTGCAACGATGGCCAAAAATGACCCATCGCCGGTAGTGCGTCTCTACCTAGCGTCTGCGATACAGCGGATGCCGTTTGCCGACAGATGGCGGATTCTAGAAGGTCTAGCGTCTCATGCAGAAGACATTGACGATAATAACTTACCTCGCATGTATTGGTATGCATTAGAGCCGATGGTGCCTGGCCACGAACAAGATGCGCTCAAGCTGGCTGTCGCATCCAAGATCCCGATGCTACCCGAGTTTGTGGCTCGTCGAATGGTAACCGGTGACGTTGTGGTGGATTTCTCGCAACCTAAAAAGCAAAAAGCGCAGCCCAAGGCAAACGGTGCGTGGCAGCAAACCATTCAGGAGGTGGCCCCGGGATTTGATGTCCGCGATGTGGGCGAAGGTGGCGTGTTGCGTCATGATGCATTTCGGAATGCACTTGCCGTTCAAACACACCCGCTTGATCGCAAAACGCCATGTACCCTGTTTCGTGAACTCGAAATCCCCAAGAACAAGAAGACACGGCTCGCCATGCGTGTCAGCCATCATCCCCATGGCGACTGGCAGTTGCGAGTCTTGGTTTCAGAGAAAGTTGTAGCGGATAAGACGATCGGGGCCCGTACAGTTGGCGAC
>JANPLJ010000302.1:0-4932 GCA_031426475.1 Pirellulaceae bacterium
GTCCGCCGTATGAGCCACCGCAACATACCGAGCTCCTTGCTCCTCGGCCGTTCGCTGCAAGAACCGATAGCGAAGGTCGCGAAGCGAAGCCTCGCTGGAAGAATTATTCGATGAGCTCGAACACCCAAGAATATCTCCCCCCCTCTCCCCAGTCTTCTGGGGAGAGGGGGCCGGGGGGTGAGGGGGTGCATCTCCAGCAGAGTTCGCCTCAGTCTGTCGGATTTTAATACGTCCTATCTCGGGTTGCGAGACCATCGTCTCCGCTGAACCGCGAACGAACAGGAATCCCATCCGCCCAGCCAATTCCGCAACGAATCGCTCGTCTTCATCGCTTTCAGACCCACGTAGCTGATGATTAAAATGAGCGACCACCAGAGTCGTATCCGCAGGTTTTAACTGGCAGATCGCCAAAAGAAGGGCTATCGAATCCGCACCGCCGCTGCAACCGAGCACCATCGTCAGCCCGCGCCACCGCTCGGTCGGCCATCGGCGTTGAAGTTTATCGATCAGGGGCGAATCCATGCCGCAGTATCATAGCGGCGACGCGACGCATTCCTATAGCGGAACGCCGCGAGCCGTCCGGTTCTTCGAGCTCCAAGTGACTCGACAGCATGCGTCACGGCGTTACGCCTTGACTTTGGCTTTCAGATTCTTGCCTTGCCAGAAGTTGAGCCAGCCAGCGGATCCGGCAACGGCTTTGTCGGCACCGCTTTCGGTGGCCGCGGTATCGCCGCTTGGGACATTACCGACCAGCATATCCGTCAGTTGTAGAATGGACTGAGTGATCGGTGCTCGAGGTGCCTGTTCGATCAATGGTACGCCGTTGTTTCGCATCTCGACCATCGTGCGATAGTCGTTCGGTATCTGATGAAAGACATCGCGACCGATCGATTCACGAGCCTTCTTCAAACTGATTTGACCACTCTCTAAGCCCATGCGATTGACAACGACTTTGACTTTGTCGCGGATATTGTCCATCTCTTGGAAACTCATCAATAAGCGAACCATATTTCTTAGACATGGCAAGTCCAGTTGGACGATCAGCGCAACCTCATTGACCAGTTCCATCGCCGTCAAGTCAACTTCGCTGAACGATTTCGAGGTATCGATCACGACGTGCGTAAACGATGCTCTCAGAAGTCCGATCACCTTTCGCAGGCTTTCGGGATTGATCGCGGAGAGATCTTGAAGCTGAACGGGCCGTGGCAACAAATACAATCCGGACGAGTGCTTGGTAAGACTTTTTCGAAGCAATTGAAAGTCAAGTCTCGCAACGTTCTCGGTGACGTCGAGAAGACTGTAGTCCGGGATCGAGTCGAGAAAAACGTCCGCATCGCCCAAGGCCAAGTCGAGGTCGACCAATGCGACGGAATTTTCAGGGTTGCTGGCCAAATTGCAGCCGATGTTGACCGCGATCGATGTGCACCCTACTCCGCCGGTTGCTCCAGCAACGGCGATCATCTTGCATGCTCGAACGCGAGAATCGCCTGAACCATACTTGGCTTCTTGAATACGCTGCAAGGCAGCAAGAAGCTCTTCGACGTTGACGGGCAACGTGAGAAATTCTTTGGCACCCGCTCTGAGCGATTTGAGGATCGTCGGTCCGTCGGTGCTTTGCGACAATGCCAGGATCACACAGTCCGGCGATGTGGTACGAATCCGCTCGATCAATGCGATCGCTTTTTCTGGCGACGAATCCATGCAGATCACGCCGACGTCCGGATTGGTTTGAGCGACGACGTCGCCGAAAAATTCATATCGAGAACATTCGGCTTCCAACCAAACCATATCCATGCCGATAAGCATCGACTTCAGTTTTTCACGCGTTTCGTCGCGAGGATCGACTAGGGCTAGGCGTAGTACGTTACTCATAAAGCTCTCTACGTATCAGGTTACCCCTTCGAACTGGTATAACGAGTGGGTTTCTTCGGTCGAAACTATCGAGTGATGATTCCCACGTTAGGACTTCCGGGAGCCGCAGCTCCATTTGAAATTCGATATGCTGCCGGATCGATATTCATCGCTGGAGTTGTCGGTTGTGAAACCGGTGTCCCCTGCGTTGGATACGTTTGCTGTGTCGGCATGCCGAGGTGAATAGGTTGCATGTTGGGCGTTCCGATGCATGGCTGTCCCGATCCATTATTTCCATTCGGCAGGCATGGGTTTGGCGTTTCGATGTAACCTCGCCAATAGAGCTCTTTATCCGAAGGACTGTTGGTGTTGTAGCCAGGGCCAACCGGCGGTACTTCGTGAGGATCCATCGCGGCAGCGAAGTCAGGTGTCACCGTAATCAAGAGCTCGATTTCGTTTTGAACTTCGCGATTGCTTCGGAACGCAGCACCCAGGAAGGGCAAGTCGCAAAGCCCTGGAATTCCGGACGATTGAGCTTCGGTACGGATCTGGAGCAAACCAGCCAGGGCGAGTGTCTGGCCCGCTCGAAGCTCGACGGCCGTTTCCACAAATCGGGAACGCAGACCTGGGACGGACGTACCGTTGATCGTTACACTTCGAGCCGCATCAATTTCGCTGATCGTCGGACGCACTTCCAACCAGATGCGCCCATCCCCTCGAACCTTGGCGACGAAGTCCAAGCGTGTTCCGAATTCACGGAAGTCGACCCCAACCTGGCCAAGACCAGCCGGCACCAGGATCGGGAATTCGCCGCCCGAGTTAAAGCTGGCAGGTCGACCATCGATAGCAACGACGGTCGGGTCAGCCATTAACTTGACTAGATTCCGATCCTGCAACGCTTTGATTGAAGCGAAAAAACCATTTCCATTGTCAACGATTCCAAATCGCAATTGATCATTGGTTACCGTACGCACTCCGTCGGTTGGAGCACTCAGAGTTCCTGCAACGGATTGCGAAATCGTATCGGCTCCGAAGTCTGCAGCCCAGTCGATACCTAATTGACGCAGCTTCGTTCGCGAAACTTCCATCACTTGAGTGTGCAGCATAATGGTGTGCACACCGATGACTTCGACCCGATTGATGACCGTTGGATAGTATTGCTCGGCGATTGCAACAACCTGTTCGACGTGTTCGTCGGAGGTGACTTGCCCACTTACAATGATCGCGTTTTGGATTGGTCGGACTTGCAAAGCCGCCATCGGGAACTCCGCCCGCAAGATCGCTTCGAGCTCGCGAGCATCGCCAAGTACGATGACTTGAACACTGTAGACCTGCTTGTTTGGAGCGTAGAGGTCGACTTGCGTGACGCCCGTTGCTTTTGCAGAGACGAGCAATTCATTGCGAGCCATCGGGCGAACCGTCAGAACGGCGTCGTTATGGACGCTCGCTCGTTCGATATCCTCGCCCAAGGTCAACATGTGGGCCGAGTTAACGACCATCTGAACTTGCTCATTCGTCTTCGATACTCGCGTTGTGCCAGCTGGTGGAATATTTGCCGCTGACTGCGAAAATGCTAGCGTTGGGAGAACTAAGCTACCAACCAAAGCGATCAATCTCATCGACACATTGCGTGCGAAAACGCGATTATATTGAAACGACATTATTGCCACATCCTTGCGAGTCGTTACCGAAATCCGCCATAAAAGCTTTGGAATTCCATCCGTGGTTTTCCGAGTCAGTCACTGATTTGGCGTTGAACTTTGAGGAAGGCTATTCTGAACCCTGGTGCTACCAGAGTTTTCAGAACAACCCTTCTACTTCGTCTTATCGTCATCGGCAGAAGGATACGCGGGCTTGAACCCACTTGGGTTATAGGTCCATTGCTTCCCGTCCCAAACCATCCCGCCTGTTAAACTTTGACTGTTAGAGGGTTCAGAGGGGCTTGAAACGCCATCACTATCACCATCTTGTTCCAAATCTCCCGGTTTTTCCTCGTTCGACATTTTCTTCGGAACTTCGTCGTCGGATGACCATGCATAGGTCTCTGTCCCATTAGGCGAAATGATAAGCATCCGCTTCTTTGGGGGCTCTTTGCGGACTGGGGGAGCTGCGACGACCGGTTCTACGACGGTCGGAGCGGGCGCATTTTCATCTCGAACGGAATTCTTCACCCAAGCTAAGAAATCTTCACCATTGTCTGTTTCTTGATTCTCGCTTTCATCGGCTGCAGGTGGACGCAATGATAGCGTTAGTTTCCCGAGATTTTTCGCTGTGTTCAAGGCCTCATATTGGCTTGCTCGGATCAAAAGTTGGATCGTACCCGCTCGCTTCGATGGGCCTTCGTCGTGATCTCGAACGGCAACGCCGTCGACCATCAAGACTTCGACGTTCTCCATTACAAGCACGCTTTTGCTTTCAAGAATCCGTCCGCTCTTCTCAAAGAATCCGTGTATGTCGACCCGATGCCCTGGTTGGATATAGCCGACCCCCCCATTATTGGCATCGACCGGCAAGTCAAAGACTTTGCATCCTGGAGGGATCGTTTGAGCGACACTCTCGTTCGAAAGATTGACTTTTCTTTCTAAGAGCGGCTCCCCTTTGTAGAGTCGCTGGTTGGTAAATTTTCCATCAACGGCCTTCAGGTCTTTCACCGAACCCTGGGGCATTCTATCAACCGGCCATTTTTCTAATCGAAAGCGATCCTTGGTAATTTTCGTATTCACCGCAACGTCAACGTTGGCGACTAGTATGTCGACCGTTTGAATGGCAGGAGCGCCCTTGCCCTGATCTTTGATGACTTGGGTTGCAGCAACTGCAGCAACCGTACCGCAACCTAAGGCAACAGCTAACAACAGAACGGGCTTGGCTCGCATGGTTTGAATAACCTTTGTTATGCGTCAAGTGTGCGAGAGAGAGATTCTCTCTGCGCCAAAACGCGAGGAACAAGGCATCCATGCCAAGAAACGACAGATGGCTCTCAAAATCAAACCGTTGATTGGGAACAGCCACACTATTTAAACGCTATCTCATTTGCTTTAAGCTAGCGTTTCATTGATGTCGGCATACATGGGTTTAGAATCG
>JANPLJ010000303.1:0-2678 GCA_031426475.1 Pirellulaceae bacterium
TGAAATCACCTCGAAGAATTCTTGGTCCGAGGTTCGAAAGCGACCAACTTCCAGCAGCACCTGACGATACCGAGGTGAACATGTTCTCAAGGCTCAAACCACTTCGATGAGCATAGATGAGTGCCTCGCACATACTGACCATGATCCCGGCAACCAGAATCTGGTTGGTGAGCTTGCAGTGCTGTCCTGCACCAGCCGTTCCGTGGTATTGGATCGTCTTCCCCATCAGGGTCCATAGAGGCATTAGTTGTTGAAATGTTGGTTCGTCCCCCCCAACCATAATTGAAAGCCGAGCTTCGCGCGCTCCGATATCACCACCAGACACAGGCGCGTCCATCGACAGAATGCCGCGAGATTGAGCGACTTCCGCGATTTCGACTGCAAGGCTCGGCTGACTGCTCGTCATATCGACCAGGATGCCACCCCTGGCTAGTCCGCTCAACACTCCATCATTTCCGAGAATTGTCGTCCGTACATCCGTCGGGTAACCTACCATCGTGAATACGACGTCGGATTGTTTGGCAACTTCGGCAGGCGAATCCGCCCATTGGGCACCTGCTTCGATCAAGGTCTCCGCCTTTTCACGTGTCCGATTGAAAACCGTGACAGAGTATCCCGCGTGAAGAAGATGGCCGCACATACTGCGTCCCATGACTCCAGTTCCGATCCATCCCAGGCGTGTTGTTTGTACGTTCATTATTTAATGGTTGCTCCCCACTAATGAAATCAAAGGTAGCCGAAGTTGTCAAACTTCGGACGAAACGCTTTACGCATTGTCCACCGAGCGTCGTCCAGAGTCTGACGAATCCGGCTATGCGAAATCGCTATCCAATTTTAGCGGCGTATTTTGAACGACTATGTTACCACACACCGGCGTCGACGAGTGCCTTCGTTACTTGTCCTGACCAGTCACGATTCGCGGCTGGCGAAGCTGGGCTGGGATGCAGGATTCGCAAGATCTTCGGCTTATCTTCGAGTTTGAGTTGATCGATACAGCGTTTTCCGCACATCTCGGCAAAGCCGCCAACACCGATGAAGTCTTCGGGCTGAAGAGCTTCCAGGACTGAAATCAGATGCCGATCGCATGCCTCTTCCAGCGCCTCGCGAATCGCTCGAGGAAACTTATCTGGCGTGAGATTTCGCGCAGTGCTGTCCATGAAGGCAAGCGGGCAATAGTTGATCACAAAATGATCAGCAAAGAATTTCTTCGGTGTACCAAAACGCTCACGGAAAAGTCCCCACATGCGTTGACCCGAGACTTCGGACCGTTTGCAATCTAAGCCTTCGATTGGTCGCTTGGGATGTTCATGCTCAGGTTTCTTGGCAACCGCTGTGATCTTCAACCAATCGCGAACAGCAGCGACTTCACCAAACGGAACTCCTGTTTGGGCCATCCCCCAAGGCCCTGGATTCATCCCCATGAAGACTCGTTTTACGGACGGTCGCGAAAATCGGTTGATATACTCGCAGTAGGGATCCCAAGCATAGTCCAGCGGATCATAGACCCACTCGGCGACGCTTGTGAAGTCCAACTTCGAAAGCGCGGCACGAAGCTCGAGAGCTGCGTCGAGCAACGTTTTCGAGATCGCCTGTGCTTTACTCATACACGACAATCATGTTTTCTGAAGGATAAATACAGCATCCGCAAGTTTGTTATCGAATTTTTGCGGTTCGTCGATTTGATACCAAAAGTCGTAGACATCGAGAAGCTTGAATTCGGGTACTTGGGCGAACAACGTTTTCATCTGACGATGGTTATATAATCGCAACACCAATTCGTCGCTCACCTTGATGGGTTTTTGAAGACCAATCCGAATCGTCATCGTAATCTTGAGATGCTCAATACGTTCCTTTGGCTTGGAGTCCATGACCACCAAGTTGTACGAAACGCTGGTCTTACCTTGTTTGGCTTTCCAACGTTCGGTTCCATAGAACTCCGCATCTTTGGGGAGCAGATGGAGACCAAGGATGTAAACGGCACCGGGACGTAGACATGCTGCAACGCACTTCAGATGCTTGACAGCATCCTCTTCGGTCAGAAGATGTCGGAAAGTATTGATCGTATTAAATGCAGCATCGAACTTATGCTTAAATTCGAACTGGGTCATGTCACCTTTGACCAAACGAGCTTTGAGTGATTGCTTTGCAAGTCGCGCTTTGCAGTACTCCAGCGCTGAGTCGTTCAGATCTAGTCCGGTGGGCTGGTAGCCACGATCAGCCATTTCGACGATGAGTCGACCGCTGCCACAGCCTGGCTCGAATATGCGGCGAACCTTTCCTGACACGTATTTAGCAAATACTTTCTCGAAAAACTTGGCCTCTCGCGGTGTATCTTCGCGAAAGCCGAGATCGTAGTAGTGTGGATAGTCGTACCAAGTCTTCGGGGCATCGACCGGTGGGACGTGCTTTAGGGGTGTTTTCTTCCGCTTTGTGGTAGCTTTAGCAAGTGTTCCTGTTGGCAATTCGTTCGCTCGTTTCCGGGTGTTTGGTCAGACTCAGCGTGCATCATGAAGATGAAACAACGCGTATGATCGTTGAATCTGCCGTTTGCCTCAAGGGGCTATCGACGGCCTCGGGGGCCAAACAAAGTGGACCTGCGGCTCCGCCCGCAGGAAATTGCGTACGTCAGCGGACGGAGCCGCCGACCCACCTTAGAATCCTAGGTAGCCGAATTCGTC
>JANPLJ010000304.1:0-6240 GCA_031426475.1 Pirellulaceae bacterium
TGCATAGCCTTTTTTATTGAGATGGGAACCATTCATCGTGAGTCGTTCTTGAGACGATTCGAAAAGCGACTTCGTCGGCATAAATAAATCCGCGAATTCAACCCCAGTCGCTTTGGCCACCTCTCGTAACGTCGCCGTATAACGAGCCAATTGCTTATTGTGTTCTTCGCCTCGCGGCAAATTTGCATCTTGAGTGTCCTCGAACGCGATCGGCGAGACCAAAACAATCTTGGGGGCTCCTTTACCGCTGTAGTCTTTTGTCTTCGTCTCCTCGACGAGCTTCGTCATGTGAGAACGAAATTCACTCAGCCCAGTTTCACCAGCAAACGATTCATTGAAGCCAAAAAAGAAGAGGACTACGGACGCTTCACTGCGTTTCAAATGGACGTCGGGATCTCCGAAGTTCTCCGAGCGGATTCGGGTGAACGGTTCGTCACCAGGAAAGCAAAGATTGCGAACGGTCAACTCGAGATCGGGAAAACGCTGATGTAAAAGAGTCTCCCATTCGTTTTGATGCTGAAGACCTTCGCCCAAGGCATTTCCGACCAGGCATATGTGATCACCTTTGCTCAAGGTAAGTTCAGCCCCATTGCCGGTCGAAACAAACACACTCGATAACAGAAGAAATAGGAAACAGAGAGGCCGGGCGGACATTATAAATTCCAGTGACGAGGAGAAAGAACGCGGTAGGACTACGAAAAAACAATGGTGGTGATCAGCGAAAAGTGTCTATTCTTGTTGGTAATCGGACATAGTATACATCGCGTCGCATTAAGAGTTGGGGACGGTCGAATTAGCGTTGTTTTGCGATGCAATACAGCGAGTCAAAAGTCCGGAGATATATTTTTCCGCCGACAAAGATGGGCGTTGCGACAGTCGAGGAATCGAGCGTGTTCTCGGAGACGATTTCGAATTGATCACATTCCTTGAGGACAAATGTTACGGCATCTTCTCTGACAATATAAAGATGGCCTCCGGCAAGAATCGGCGAACTGCTAAAGCCGAGTCGGTTTTTGGGGATCGAGCCGTTCCAATGCGTTTCGCCGGAAATCGAGTCAATGCAACTGACTTCGCCTTTGTCGGTCATTACAAAAACTCGATGTCCCGATACGGCCGGCGTAGGGACGTCGGCTGCTATTCTCTCGCGTTGCCAAGCGACCCTTTCCTTCTCCGTTAAGCCACTTTTAAATCGAACACCGGTCAATAATTGCCCCCGAGCGTAAGGGCAAATCACCAGGTCACCCGCAATCACTGGCGAAGAAATGCTTCGATAGTTTTTCTCATTCGTGGGATTGAAGCCGCCTACTCGCCAAAGCTCTCGCCCGGTATTTGCATCATGGGCGGTGACATGGTCTGCACCCAACACAAAGAGCACTTCCCCTTGCTCCGTTTTCATTACCGCAGGTGTCGTATATGCCTGGTTCGATTCTTGATTGACGTCGAGCATCCGATCGACCTTCCATAGCTGTTGACCGCTCTTTTTGTCGAAGGCCAAGATAAAACTCGGGCCGGTTTGCATAACTGCCACCACCACAGCTTCTCTCGTTAGTACCGGCGAAGTGCCTAGATCCCACCAAAGCGTATCCTCCCCATACTCTGTTTGGAGGTTACGTTTCCATACAACATTGCCTGAGAGGTCAAAACAACCGAGATCACCGCTTTTGAAATAGGCGTAGACGAAATCACCGTCGCTTACTGGTGATGAATTGCTGCCCGAGCCCTTCTTGTGCTTGCCAGCACGCTCGGTTCCGAGATTTTGATTCCACAAAGCCTTTCCATTTAAATCATAGGCTAAGAGCGAGTTCTTGCCTTCAATTCCCGCCGTGAGAAAAATTTTCTGCCCGACTACGATGGGCGTTGAACCGCCGCGGCCCGCGATGGGAATCTTCCATTCGATGTTTTTGTTTTCGGACCAAGTCGTTGGATAGTCTCCAGTTCCCGCATTACCATTGCCTTGCGTTCCTCGCCAATTCCACCACTGGTCATCTCCAAGGGTTAGACTGGAGGTCAAGATCGTGCAAATCAATACAAAGGAGCGGAGCGTGTTCGGGAGCATGTTGGGGGCTAGAAGGAGGCTGGCGGGAAGGAAGTCTGTTACAATTGGGGGCTGAGACCATTGCGGCATCGAGTCGAATTGGAAGCTCGAAGCCAACCGTTATTTAGAATAACGAGTGCGTCTGCCATGTTCCATAGGTTAAAGCAGCGTTTATAGACGGTTTTGGGAGGGCGTTTGTTCCCACAATCAAGCGATCTGACCGTAAAACGCGGTTTGGACCGAATGGCACTTGATCCGGTAGCGGAACGACGCAAGCCATCCGGTAAAGTGCGAGAATACCCGGCGGAACCGGACGGCTTGCGCCGTTCCGCTACAGTCAATTCGATCGGATTCGTCAGAACGTGGACGGAAGGGTCAACTCTCCACATTCGATGAATGGCGCTACGTAAAAATCGTTCACGACGTATGGCGTGCCCCCCGAAAGCAGAGCCGGTGACGAACTCAGGACGTTGGCGTCCTGGGACGCGGATATTGTCGTTGACGTGAACAAGTGTTCTACCTATAACATTCGCGCGATCATTGTATTCGTCGAGTTCTTCATTCAATTCTAAAGGAGTAGTGCTATGAGTTTGATTTCGGAATTTAAAGCGTTTGCCATGCGTGGCAACGTGATTGACCTTGCTGTCGGGGTCGTGATCGGTACGGCTTTTGGAAAGATCGTCACTTCGATGGTGAACGATATGGTCATGCCGCCACTGAATCTTATCACCGCGAAAACGGGTGCCAATTTCAACGCTCTTTCACTGAAATACTCTTCCTTGTTCGGTTCCAAAATCGACCTGCCGAAAATGGATGCCGCTGGAAAGCCTGTCATAGACGGAACCAATGCGGTGATGGAATCGGTTGACCCAGACATTTTGAAGTACGGTCCATTTCTTCAAGCTTCGCTCGACTTCATCATTGTTGCATTTGCGATCTTCATGATGGTCAAAGCCATGAATTCTATGAAGAAGAAGGCCGACGAAGCGCCACCGGCTGCCCCGCCAGAAGACATTCTATTGCTCCGAGAAATCCGAGACGCAATGCAGAAGAACGCACCTCGACGAGTAGATTGATCACTCGGATCGGCAACGTTTCGCGACAACCCCACCTAGACAACGCAGATAGCCTGGCTTCGCAGCCAGGCTATCTGCGTTTGTCACGTCTGGGTCAAGGCTTAACGAGTTCAGGTCGATAGCTTGCCCCTGGAGCGACATTGGATGCGGGCATGCTCGCTGGTGGAACGTCGAAAAACGGGGAGAAGGCGCCCGGAGTATTCGGAGATCCGAAACCGTTTGGTCCTGGGGTTGTTGGTAACGAACCGGGGAATGAGGGGACGTTAAAGCCTTGGTTGGATGGGAGAGTGTTGATCGCGGGGGTTCCACCGTATGGAACGACGGATTCTGCCGACGTCGGTCCGCCCACGGAAGGGGGTGGGCCGACGACAATCCCTTTCGATGCCTGGGATCGCAGCTCTTCGCCGCTTCGGATGAGCGCGTCGGTTGGAACGTTGATGTCGGGCGAGAGCTGTACGTCGATGATCCGTTCGTCGCGTTTCTCAAAAGGCCATAGGGTTTCGGAGACAAAATCCAGACCTGGCCATTCATACCAAGGAGGATTGAACCTGCGCAAGAATTTTTCCGTCCGATATCCGTCTTTGATGATCTCGATCTGGCGTGTCCCGTAGTAGGTAAAGCTGGTCGAAACGGGGGTCGTCCCGACGCTTTGATGGTCGACGTAGACCATCGCGCCAGACGGATTCGTTCGAACGGTCATTCGCCGTCGAACGCACCCGGGCAGCAAGACTGAGCCGGAAGCGATGACCAGGACAATTCCGGTCAAGGTAGGACGCTTGCGCATTTCGTTTTCATCCAGACAAAATCGGGAACGCATCGAGTACGATAGGCTGGCAATGGTAGGCTTATTTGAGGAATCATCGCCAGAGCATTCTGATTCCGTAGCCGGCGCGGCCATCGGACACTACAATGCTTGCAATTCAAGCCAGGGCAATGGAAGGCTGAACACTCGCTCCTGTATAGACTGGATTTGACTTTGGCGTTTTCCACGCTTCCATCTGAATCGAATGACCCAATCCAAAGGGCTGTGTCCGTTGCAGCCTTGACCGATATCGGGATGCGTCGTCGAAACAATCAAGACAGCATGGCGGTAAATCTTGCGGATGGTCGAGCTGCCTGGGAGCGATCAGGGCACTTGTTCATCGTTGCCGACGGAATGGGAGCCCATGCGGCAGGCGAGCTGGCGAGTCGGCTCGCCGTCGACTTAATCCAGCACCATTACGAAAAACAGCATCAACCCAAGCCTATCGAGAATCTTCATCGAGCGGTGATTGAAGCCAACAACGAGATTTTTCGGCGTGGCCAAGCCAACATCGAGTTCCGGAACATGGGCACAACGTGCAGTGTGCTGGCGCTGTTGCCCGAAGGTGCTATTTGCGCTCATGTAGGCGATAGTCGTATCTACCGGCTTAGGGGTGCCGAGCTAGAGCAGCTTACCTTCGACCATTCGTTGGTCTGGGAGATGCATGCGGCTGGAGGTATTGATGACGAAACGCTACAGAACAGCACGATTCCAAAGAATGTGATCACGCGTTCGTTAGGCCCCAACCCTTCGGTCGTCATCGATCTTGAGGGGCCTATGCCACTCCAAAAAGGGGACAAATTCCTGTTGTGTAGCGATGGGCTATCGGGACAGTTGACGGATACCGAAATGGGGGTCCTCATGCAGCAATTGGATCCATCGGTTGCGGCGCAAGCAATGCTTGACTTAGCGAATCTACGAGGCGGGCCTGACAACATCACGTTGATCGTTGCCGAAGTTGTCGGGGACGAGATAGTCACGCGAAACGATTTGCTTTTGCCGGCTGCCCGTTCACCGGGTCAATTGCCGCCGTTCCCATGGCCATTTGCGGTCGCGACCGCTATTTGCGGCTTGATGGCGCCGATACTTTGGATGGTAGGTCAGCTGCCGATTGCGATCTTGATTGCCGCTATCGGAATACTGGCATTGATTATTGGCTACGCACGCCATCAATCGACGCGACCGTCGTCCGTTCGAGACAGCGAACAGTTTGGTCGCTCGCCCTATCGCCGCTTTCAATGCGCCGCAGATGCTTCCATGGTAGAAAGGCTATCTGGAACCATACATGCCCTTCGTGAGGCCGCCGTCGAAAATCATTGGTCCGAAGCCGTTGAGACGATTGACAGGCTGCGTGAGGAGACTGAAAAAGCCGAAAAATCGATGAATTTTTCGGCTGGAGTGCGAGTTACCTCGACGACCATTGTCGAATCGATGAAGCAAATTCGATCGTTTCGCCAGATCAGTATCTAGTGAGATTGCTATTGCTGAAAAGTGAGTCGGATTGGTAGACAAAGCTTCCGATCACTTTGAGCAGATGCATCTCGCATCGGTTCGTCGTAAGGATTACCAGACAAGGGAATGTCGATCGATGAAATCGTTCAGTCAAGCTAGTAAAGATGGGCATTCGTTTCTTCCCAAACGCTTTCTTGTCGCAGCACTATGCCTGTTGCCCTTGACCGGTTGCATTCAATTTGCCGCGAACCTCATGCATGTGGTAAGTGGACCACAGGTTCCGGCTGAGTTTAAAGGACTCGAAGGAAAAAAAATTGCGGTCATCGCAACGGATGAATCTGGCATTTGTAGCGATGAAGCAACGATTCGACTTGCGGGCGGCTTGCGTGGAATTCTGGCTGGCAAGATAAAAAAGGCAACGCTTGTCCATCACGAAGAAATCGAGAGTTGGCTTCACGGCAAGTCGTCGCGCGAACGAGATTTTGTTGAGATAGGGAAGGGTGTTAAGGCGGATTATCTGATTGTCGTTGAGGTCCTCAATATGAGGCTGAAGGACGGGCAAACTCTGTTTCGAGGTCGTTCGGATATCGACGTTACGGTATGGGACGTAAACGCATCCAAGATTGCGTTTCGAAAGGCATTGCCTGAATACACCTATCCAATGATGGCCGGCCAGGCGACGACTGAAACCGACGAAGACAAGTTCCGTCGCGTCTACTTGATGAACGTGGCTGATAAGATTGGCCGTTATTTCTACGCTCATGAATTCGGCGAAGATGTCGCGATTGACGCCACGATCCTAAACTATTGATCTGATCCGCCAACAGGCTGTGCTTTGCCCAACTTAGATTCTAGGGTGGGTAGCCGAATTCGTC
>JANPLJ010000305.1:0-2365 GCA_031426475.1 Pirellulaceae bacterium
CAAACTTGATTTGGGACAGTCGAACTAGTGCTTTGTCACACACAGATAAACAGGGATTGGGCGGGCTGAAAGCGTCTGTAACCGCAAGAGCCTGAAGCGTAAGCGAAGGACTGCTTGAATCGCTTTTTCGTCACAAATCATTGGCGATTGCGATGCTTGCATTCGTTGCCAACTCGTCGCTAACGCTTCCGGCTCTTGTTGTCGGAGGACAACAGCATACTCGGTTATTCAATTGACAAAGCAGTCGCGTTCTGTAGAGCGTCGGCAGTTGCCACTACTTCTTGAGCATTCTAAGGGCGGCAAATTTCAAGGCCCGCGGCTTGATCTTGCGAAACGCAATGAGCATCTCATTGGCGTCACGAAATCTACGAATGGGCCGCATCTCTACGGATCGTCGGATCCATTGGATTAAATCCGGATGCACTTTACGGCGAAGAACGGCGTATCCGGGCGGGGGCCAATCAAATGGCCATTCGGGCAAGTGGCCGGAGAGAGTTTTGTAAGCGATCAATCCGATCGAGAAAACGTCGGATCGAGCGCTCGGACGCCCCATCGCTTGTTCAGGCGCCATATAGCCAACGGTTCCTGACCCCGAGGCAATCATTGTGCGCATGATCGTCTTCTGCGCGACCTTAGCGATCCCAAAGTCCATCAGCTGTAGCCGTCCATCTGGCAACAATATCATGTTGTCCGGCTTGATATCGCAATGAATGATCTTGTTTCGATGCGCATATGCAACGGCGTCGACCATTTGCTCAATCACGCTGATCCCGTGTAGAAACGAAATTCGCTTCCGCAGTCGATCGCTGAGCGTTTGTTCGCCGAGCTTCGATGTGATGACGAATCGCCCATCGATAAACGACGCGTCCTTCAGTGGTAAGATGTTAGGATGATCCAACCGCGCGACGAGGCGTGCTTCGCGCTGGAACGTCTCCAGCATCGCTGGCGTTACATTGGATTGGTGTGGCATCTTGAGTGCAACTCGAACGCCTTCGATCGTATCGATCGCTTGATAAACATGCGCGAAACCACCTTGCGCGAGTTGTTTCTCAATTCGATATTTTCCAAGACGTTGCCGAGTACGCAATCGCGTTACTTCGACTCGTGATTTTGCCATCACATCAATGCTCTGTGCAATCATAGTCAGTGGGAATTGTTCGGGTTTTGCCTAAAGGATAGTTTATTCCCAACCGGCCGGAAACGATGCTTGTACAGCTAAATTTTTAGGAATACAAGGTCGCCGGCCCAACGTCAAATACGATTGCTTCGATTGTCGGGTCCCAGGACGCAGTCGATACACCAGCTCGATGAATGCCAGGAAACGCCTGTTGTGACGATTCTTCCTTGCATGCATGTTATCGGCAATACGGGCAGCAAAACTGCGACGGCCTCGGCAGATTGTGGTGGTTTTCATGACCGGCACGATTGCTTTTTTGGTTGAGTTTGTCGAATATACGTAAGCGATGGATTCCTTTTCAAGATAATGCTTAATTCTTAAGTTTTTTTATGGCCAAACCTTCGATCCAAAACAGTCCGCCCAAAGTTTCCCTCGCCGAAATGACCCTGGACGAAGTGCGAAAGGCCGAGTTTCAGGTTGCAGTTCTTCCTTTTGGAGCGACAGAACCTCACAATCTTCACCTGCCCTATGGAACCGATATCTTCGAAGCGGAGTGGATTGGTCGCGAAACATGCCGCAGAGCGACTGAAGCAGGGGCGAAAATCGTTCTCCTGCCATGCATCCCCTATGGAACGGAATCAAATTTGTCCGAATTCCCGCTGGCGATGAATCTTCAACCTTCGACGGTCATGAAAGTCGTAGAAGACCTGGTTCACACTCTTTCGAAATCGGGAATCCGGAAGCTGGTCCTTCTCAATAGCCACGGTGGAAATGACCTCAAGCCCATCCTTCGTGAGCTATACGGCAAGACCGATGTTCAAATCTTCCTGTGCAATTGGTATCAGATGGTTCGCGATGCAGCAGCCTTGATTTTCGAAATGCCGGACGATCACGCTGGCGAGATGGAAACATCCCTCATCTTGGCCAATCGTCCGGAATTAGTCGCCCGAAATACCGACGGCTCGCTCCCTGCAGACTCGGGGCAGACCCGATCCTTCCGATTCCAAGCCCTTGAAAAGGGGTGGGTAGGCATGACGCGTCCGTGGCATCTCCTTACAACCAATTCGGGGAGTGGCAACCCACACGCGGCGAATGCAGAAAAGGGAAATCGATTGATGGAAGTCATCTGCGACCGGCTTGTCCCGTTTTTCGTCCAGCTTTCCGAAGAACCAATCGATACGAGCTTTCCTTTTGTGGAAACGTAGCACCCCGACCAACGTTCGTTTTTGATTTCTTCGATCGTAGCCG
>JANPLJ010000306.1:0-18355 GCA_031426475.1 Pirellulaceae bacterium
GGTCGCTGTGCCATCAACGGCTGGCCAGGTTGTAGTCGCCCAAGAACGCTATAGATACACGTTGTCTCGATCGATTCGCTCGCCGTCAGCTGAGGCAGGATAGTAGGGATTCGCTTGGCCAGCATGGTCTTACCGGAACCAGGTGGTCCAAGCATCAGAAGATTATGAGCACCGGCGGCGGCGAGCATCAGCGCGCGTTTGGCCATGTCTTGTCCGCGGACATCGCTGAAGTCGACATCGTAGTGCGAGTAGGCTTGAAAGAGTTCGGATAATCGCGATGGCACTGGGTCGATGTGTAATTGCCCGCTGAAGAATCCGACCGCTTCGCTGAGACTGGATACTGGAATGATTTCGAGCCCTTCTACGACGGCCGCTTCTTGAGCGTTCTCGGCGGGGACCAACAAACCTCGAATGCCTTCTTGTTTCGCCGCCGACATCGCCATCGATAGCGATCCTTTCACGCCGCGCGTCTGACCCTCCAACGAAAGCTCGCCGACAACTGCATACTGTTCGAGCAAGTCCGACGAAAACTGGCCGCTTCCGACCAGAATGCCCAGCGAGATCGGCAAATCGAACGAGGCCGCTTGTTTTGGCAATTCGGCAGGTGCCAAGTTGATGATGACTCTATCGTGCGGACGAATGAAACCGCTGTTGACGATGGCTCGTTCGACGCGATGAGTGCTTTCGCGGACAGCTTGCTCTGGTAGGCCGACCAGGACGGTTTTGGGAAGTGGACTGGCCGAAAGATCGACTTCGACGTCCACCGGAATCGCTTCGATACCGAGAAGCGAAAAGGTCTTGAACTTTGCTAGCATGATGTGCAGCCCCGTTTTGATGTTGGTTATTCAGCATCCAATTTGCCGTATCCAGACAGAACTCCCAAGCCTCACGCATGAGTAGAAAGCATCGGTGTACGTAAGTCAACTACCCGCGTGGAATCGATAGCTTTTACATATCTTTGACACGCTTCTGACACGTTTGGGACATACGCCGCGAACTATAGGCGTTAATACTTAGGCTGCTTAATTTCAGGCAGACTTGCAACATCCCTTCCCCCCTCTCTCTTCGGAGAAATCGGTCTATGGATCACCAACCTTCTCGCAAGCACCAGCATCGTTCCGGCGGCATTTCGGAACCAGCTCGAATGCATTCCGCTGTTCAGGACGATTTTGCCGTAAAGATGGACGCACCCCGCGGTTCAACTCGGCCTCATCCGACCGATTCGCCGATGTCCTTGAACATTGGACCAGCGATTTGGTTGATTGCGTTGCATGTTCTGGCACTCGCGGCCCCGTTTTGCTTCTCATGGTCGGGGTTGGTATTGGCGGTTGTTTTCCATTGGATGGCGGGAAGTTTGGGGATTTGCCTTGGATTTCATCGTCTTTTGACGCATACCGGTTTGGACGTGCCTGGGTGGTTGCGAGGAACGTTCGCGACGATTGGGACTTTGGCCGGTGAAGGCGGGCCGATTTCGTGGACAGCGAATCATCGCAAGCATCATGCGTTTAGCGATCAAGTCGGCGATCCGCATTCGCCTCGTGATGGAGGTTGGTGGTCGCATGCGTTTTGGTTGGCATACAACACTGACGGCGGCGATCGAGAGGGTTATCTTCGCAAGTGGGTTCCCGATCTCATCAAAGACAAGTTCTTGATGTTCTTGGAAGACTACTTCTTGCCGATTCACATCGTGTTTGGCGCGATCATCACCGGTGCAGGCTACCTAGTTGGTGGCCCAAGCCTAGCGTTTTCTTGGTTTACTTGGGCGATTGCTCTGCGTTTGGTCGCTGTCCTGCACACGACTTGGTTTGTGAATTCGGCCTCCCATATTTGGGGTTATCGAAATTACGAGACTCGCGACGACAGTCGCAATCTATGGTGGGTTGGCTTGATCGCTTACGGCGAAGGATGGCACAACAACCATCATGCGATTCCTCGCTTGGCTCAGCACGGCCATCGCTGGTGGGAATTCGACATGACTTATCAGTTCATCTGCATGTTGCGATTTCTTGGACTCGCCAAGAACGTCGTCGATCTCAAGAGCATGAAAGCCAAGAAACTGAAGAATACCTTGGATGTCGCAGACGCGGATGAAGAAAGCCAAGCAGCTTAGTTCGACTGTCCCGAATTCTGACGAATTCGACTACATTGTGGTTTTTGTACGTCGAGCGGTTGATTGACAAGAGGACGTATTCGAAATAGGTTATAGAGCACTATGAAAAGCTCGATTTCCGTGATTATTCGCATTACCAGCCACCGCAAGGTGTCCGCGTAGGGGAATTACGGCTTTTCAAACCAAACTCCATACCCCCGCAGCAGACGCTTCTGGGGTTTTTTTATTTTGTATCCTATTTTTTTTATGATTGACACTTCTCGCTGCTCGCCATCTGTCGTAGACACGCTCGCCAAGAGCGTGGACGCTGGAAGCCCCTCAGTCCTAGAAAATCGATAGTCACAGGCACTTCCTCCACCGTCTTGGCGACGGTGGCTACTTCCGGATCCCAACTCAATTTTTATCTCGGAAACACAATGCGATCGATCTTGGTTTACGACACAACACTGCGTGATGGTACTCAGGGGGAAGGAGTCTCGCTTTCGCTTCAGGACAAACTGAACATCGCGGTTCGACTATCGGAGATGGGAATCGACATGATCGAGGGCGGATATCCGCTTTCGAATGAAAAGGATGCTCAGTTTTTCGAAAGAGTACGTGGGCTCAACCTTGGCCAGTCAAAGATCGCCGCGTTTGGCATGACCCGTCGTCGCGGGATGAAGGCCGCTGACGATCCCGGCATGAAGGCGCTCGTCGCCGCACGATCACCGGTAATTACGTTGGTAGGCAAATCGTGGGATTTCCATGCCACCGAAATCCTTGGTGTTTCGCTTCAGGAAAATCTCGACATGATCGGCGAGAGCACCGCGTTTTTGGCTCAGAATGCTGAAGTTGTTTACGACGCCGAGCATTTCTTCGATGGCTATCGAGCGAACCCGGCGTATGCCCTTCAAGCGATCGTGACGGCGGCCAAGGCAGGCGCGAAATGGATCGTGATGTGCGATACCAACGGTGGTGCCCTTCCGGAGTTTGTTGCAGAAGTTGTCTTGGCAGCCAAGGATTCGTTGAAAGGATTAGATACTCGGCTTGGCATTCATTGTCACAATGATGGCGATCTCGCGACGGCAAATTCATTGGCGGCGATCGACGCGGGTTGTGATCATGTCCAAGGAACCATCAATGGGATCGGCGAGCGATGTGGAAACGCCGACCTGGTTTGCGTTGTAGCGAACTTGGCCCTGAAGAAAAAAGGCTATCAAGTCTTAGGTGGCCGTTCGTTAGAGCATTTGACGGAGCTGTCTCGCTATGTTTACGAGACAGCAAACCTCCAATTGCGTTCGGGCCAGCCCTTTGTCGGGCAGAGCGCGTTTGCACACAAAGGTGGAATGCATGTCCACGCGGTGAATAAAGCAGCCCATACTTACGAGCATCTTGATCCTGCTTTGGTGGGTAACGAACGCCGAATTCTGGTCAGCGAGCTCTCAGGACGCTCGAATATTATCGCTTTGACCACAAAGCACCATCTGCAGAACGACCGTGAATTGCTTGACCAAATTCTTGCGGAAGTCGTCGCGCGTGAGAATCAAGGCTATCAATACGAAGCCGCGGAGGCATCCTTTGATTTGCTAGTAAAACGCTGCTCAAAGACGTTTACGCCTCATTTCCAGACGATCAAGTATCAAATCGTGGCGGGGGATACGAATGTCCAGTCGCTCCAGGCGTATGCCGAGGCACTTCTCAAAATCCAGGTCGGTGACGAAGTCCGATTCGAGGCTGCCGAGGGGCACGGACCCGTAAATGCCTTGGATGCTGCTCTTCGCAAGGCGCTCACAACTTTCTATCCTTGCCTGGATTCAATGCGGCTGGTCGACTACAAAGTCCGGGTGGTCAACGGACAAGAAGGAACGGCGGCACGCATCCGAGTCAACATCGAGAGTACCGACGAGACGGACGCCTGGCGAACTATTGGCGTCAGCGAGAACATTATCGAAGCTAGCTGGTTAGCCTTGATCGACGCGGTCGAATTCAAATTGCATAAGAGTCACGGGAAGATATGAGCGAACCTACCACCGAGATCCCTACAACGGAGATCCCGAATCGATTCGATTTTGGCCAACAGTCGTGGGCAATTTATGCCTCTTGGGAGGCGGCTGGGTGTTTTGACGCCGAAATCGACAAAAACAAGAAACCCTATACGATCGTCATCCCGCCACCCAACGTGACGGGTGCATTGCATTTGGGCCATGCGTTGAACAATACGTTGCAGGATATCCAGATCCGAATGCATCGTATGCAGGGCTTTGCAACGCTGTGGATGCCTGGCACGGACCATGCCGGCATTGCAACGCAAGCTGTCGTCGAACGTAGGCTCAAGGAACTCGAAAACAAAACGCGTCACGATCTCGGACGCGAGAAACTGGTTGAACGAATCTGGCAATGGAAAGCACAGTACGAAGCGAGAATCCTTGGCCAATTGAAGAGTATGGGATGTTCCTGCGACTGGCGACGCACGCGATTCACACTGGATGAAACCTGTGCCCGAGCCGTGCGTACAACGTTCTTCGATCTCTTTTCGAAAGACCTAATCTATCGCGGAAAGCGTTTGGTCAATTGGGATACCTATCTGCAAACCACCGTCAGTGATGACGAAGTATTTCATGAGGTCGTCAAAGGGCACTTTTGGCACTTCCGGTATCCGGTCATCGATCCGAAGCAGGGCGAACCCGAGTTTGTAACGATCGCAACAACGCGTCCGGAAACGATGCTTGGTGATACCGCCGTCGCAGTCCATCCCGACCCAGCGTCGGCGCTCGACAAGGCCGAAGCGTCGCTTCACGAAAAACTTGCAGCCGCGTCTGCCAAAGATAAAGCCGCGATTCAAAGCCAAATTGATGACCTTATCGCACGGCGAACGGAACTCCTTCCACAACTGGTGACGCTAGCGAAGATGGCGCGCGAAGGTCGTATGCTGAAGTTGCCACTAGCCAATCGCGAGATACCTTTGGTAGCCGACGTTTGGGCCAAGCCGGAACTCGGCAGCGGCTGCGTCAAGATCACGCCAGCCCACGATCCGAACGACTATGAAGTCGGTAAGCGTTGCAATCTGCCGATGATCAACATCATGAATGGTGATGGGACGTTAAACGCCGAAGCGGGGACGTACCAAGGTTTGTCGATGAGCAAGGCTCGCGTAAAAATCGTCGATGAATTGGATGCATTGGGTTTACTGGACCGAGTCGAAGATCGCGAGATCGATATGGCCCACTCGGATCGCAGCAAGACGCCGATCGAACCGTTCTTGGCCGATCAGTGGTTTGTTCGCATGGATAAGCTCGCTCAGTCGGCGATGGATGCGGTGACGAACCATCAAGTCAACATCTATCCAGAACGCTATGCGAAGAGCTACCTCGATTGGCTTGGCGAAAAACGCGATTGGCCGGTGGGACGGCAACTTTGGTGGGGACACCAGATTCCGATTTGGAGCAAGGCGTTTACTAGCCTTGACGGTTGCGAATCGCTTAAAAAGAAAATCGATGCGATGTCGGAGACGAAGGCCGGATTGATCCGTTCGAGTATCGAGCAGGGTACCGAAGATTCTACTTCAACGGTGCTTCATGTCTGCATTCTGAATGAAGACAGCGGTCTTGAGACCAAGATCGAAAGTCTTGGATTGATTCGCCAAGAAGACGTGCTCGATACTTGGTTTAGTTCCGCTTTGTGGCCCCATTCGACATTGGGCTGGCCCGAAAAAACAGCTGAATTGGATTTTTTCTATCCTACAAGCACACTCATCACATCGCGCGACATCATCACCTTGTGGGTCGCTCGAATGGTGCTGATGGGGCTGAACAACATGGGGAAAATCCCGTTTCACGAAGTCTTCATCCATCCTAAGATTTTGGATGGTTATGGCGAGACGATGTCGAAGAGCAAAGGAAACGGTGTTGATCCGCTGGATGTCATCGACAAGTTCGGTCCAGACGCTTTACGGTTCGGGTTAGCTTGGCTAACGACCGATACGCAAGATGTTCGAATGCCCGTCCAATACGAATGTCCGCATTGCCAGGCGCTGGTCAATCAAACCAAAGAGAATCGTCAGAAGCCGAGAGTAACTTGCGATAAATGCGGTAAGAGTTTTTCGACGCAATGGGCGGAGAGCGACGCCGACAAAGCCCTTCCCAAGGCACCTGTTGTCAGTGAACGCTTTGAAGTCGCGAGGAACTTCGTCAACAAGCTTTGGAACGCTTCTCGATTTGTGATGATGAATTTAGACGGCTTTCAGACGGTCGAAATCGATCGAGCGTCTTTAGCGTTGGAAGATCGTTGGATCCTATCGCGACTGGCGACAGTGACAGAAACGGTTTCCCAGGAGATCGGCAGTTACAAGTATGGCGAAGCCGCAAGAGCGATCTACGAGTTTGCTTGGAACGATTTTTGTAGCCTGTATGTCGAGATGGCGAAACCGAGGTTGCAAGATCCTGAGAGCCGTCCCGTGGTCCAGCGGATTCTGGCGCATACGCTGGATGCGATGTTGCGACTCTTGCATCCGATGACACCTTTTGTAACGGAAGGCATCTGGCAACATCTTGGTGAGATCGCGAAGCATCGTGACTTACTGTCAACCGACCCCGCTTCGGAATGGTTGCTCAAAGCTGCGTGGCCCCAGGCTCAGACTGCGGATGTCGATTTGGCAATCGAATCGCAGTTTGCTCAATTCGTCGCCTTGTTGGGCGCGATCCGAGAAATCAGGTCTCGACAGAATATCGCTCCGAAGGAATCGATCGAGTTTTGTGTTCGATCCGAAGCCGCTTTGGTAGTGTTGCTAGAACCGATGCGACCATTGCTCCAATCGATGGCCGGGGCGACGGTGAAAGAATGGAGCAATGATCCCGCTTTGCCGACCGTTAAAGCTCATATTTCCTTGGACAAGATGGATGTGTATGTCGATCTCGGTAAGTTCATTGATGTAGGCGCCGAGATATCGCGCAACGAGAAACTCCGGCAGAATCTTATCAAGCAGATCGAAGACAAGAAGAACAAACTTTCGAACGAAAGCTTTGTAGCGCGCGCTCCGGCAGCCGTCGTCGAGAAGGAACGCGCATCGTTGACAGATTGGATCGCTCAACTCGCATCGGTGGAATCCGCTTTGGAAAGTCTTCGTAAATCGATGTAAGGGTGTTGCAGCGGACACGTGAGTTGAAACTGCACGACGGACTTCCAGTCCGTCGGTATCAATCGGTATCGACGAACAGGAAGTCCGTCGTACCCTAAAAAATAGTTGTGACAAAGCACTAGCCCACCTGTCTCCTACATAAGCTAACTTCTTAACCTAACCAACGAGATTCTTCGTGCCCAACTACGCTATCCAGACCGTCGAAACTCGCAGCCAACAGCGAGAATTCATGAAATTGATCTGGCGTCTTTACAAAGAGAATCCCTACTGGATTCCGCCTTTGCGCATGGATCAGAAAGAGTTGGCTGGGTTCTACAACCACCCGTTTTACGAGCGCAACAAGATTCGTACTTTCATTGTAACTCGGGATGGTTTGACGGTTGGTCGGATCGGAGCGATTGTCAACGTTGGTCACAACGAGCGCTACAATGAGAAGCGAGGATTCTTCGGTTTCTTCGATTGCGAAGACGACCAGCAAGCGGCCGATATGTTGTTTCAAGCGGCTACGGATTATCTTCGCAGCGAAGGGATGACGGATCTTCGTGGACCGTGCAATCCGTCGCTCAACTACGATCTAGGATGTTTGATTGAAGGCTTCGATTCGGCGCCGACGTTCGGCATGACGTATAATTGGCCCTACTACGAAAAATTGATCACGAATTCGGGATTGGCGAAGACGCAGGACCTCTACGCTTACGAAGGGAATGCATCGAAGCTCGATTCGCTTGACCCAAAGCTTTATTTTGTAATCGATGAAGTAAAGCGTCGTTTCAATATCACTCTGCGAAAGGCCGACACCAAAAAGATGGGCCAAGAAGCGGCCCTTTTCATCGATATCTATAATCGAGCTTTGGTCGCCACTTGGGGCTTTGTGCCGCTGTCGCCGGGCGAAGCTCAACACATTGCCAAGGGTCTTAAATTCGTCATCGACCCCGAGGCAACGACGATTATCGATGTCGATGGCAAGACCGTGGGTTTCGCGTTGGGACTTCTTGATTTCAATCCCATCATTAAAAAAATCGATGGTCGGCTGTTCCCTTTTGGCTTTTTGAGGATGCTTTTTGGTCGAAAGAGCATCAAACGTGTCCGATTGGTAAGCAACAATATTTTGCCGGAATTTCAGCGTTGGGGCTTAGGGATCGTGGCCGTCGAACGAATGCTTCCGGAGTTGCTCGCTCGCGGCATTACCGAATGCGAGTTTTCTTGGGTTCTCGAAAGCAATAAGCTCTCCCGTGGTACGCTTGAAGCGGGTGGCGCAATCCGCTCGAAGACTTACCGACTGTACGATCGTAGCTTGTAGACCCGGGTTGTCGTGAAGCGGCGAAACCGGTAGAAAGGCAGTCCGGTTCCGGTTTGTTTCCGGAGTTTTAGTCGTGTTTATAGCCCTTCGGAGCCTAGGACGGGCAGTTTGTAAGCCCAGGTTTCCCTCGCGGAGTTTTTGGAATGAAAAAAGTTGAAGCCATCGTTCGTCACTTCAAACTCGAAGACGTCAAGAATGCCCTGACCGAACAGGGGATCCACGGGATGACGGTAAGCGAAGTACGCGGATATGGCCGACAGAAGGGGCATACCGAAATCTATCGTGGGACAGAATACGCGGTAGACTTTGTGCCGAAGGTTAAAATCGAAGTGGTATGCACGGACGATAACCTCGCCATGGTGCTGGATACGATCGTCCAAACAGCCCAGACTGGACAGATCGGCGATGGGAAAATTTTCGTCTACAATCTAGAGAATTCTATTCGCATCCGAACCGGTGAAACCGGCGAGGAAGCACTTTAGTCGTTGAGCCTTATGCCTTCAAGTACGACGTTGCACCCTGCTGTGGTCGATGCTCGCAATCGACTGACGGAAGGTCGTGCGAAGGCAAGAGAGCAGCACGATTCAGGCGCTGCCGGTCTTCAGGTCTGTTTCCGCTGGACAGACATTGTGGACGGTGTTCTCGATTCGTTGATTCAAGCTTCGGTGGCTAATCAAGGCAACGTTTTGCAGCCGAGCGACTACGCGTTTGTCGCGCACAGCGGCTACGGCCGACGCGATCTGGCACCTTATTCCGATGTCGACGTGATGTTGTTGTATCGCGGTCATCGCGAGGATGTGGTTGCCCCGATTGCGCGAGGCTTTGCGCAGATGGTGGTCGATGCTGGACTGCAACCTGGATTCTCCTTTCGAACGACGCGACAGGCTTTTCGGCTTGCATGGAAGGATGCCACGATCTACAGCGCTTTGGTCGAGAGCCGACTGATGGCGGGAAGTTCGGAATTGTTTGAGCGGTTTCAAGCTTCGTTTCGAACGAGTGCACAAAGACGTTCACAGCGATTGGTCCAAGCTGTCAACGAAGCTCGGCTGGAAGAACGTCAGAAATTTGGCGAAACCGTCTTTCTCCTTCACCCCAATATCAAACGCTCGCGAGGATGCCTACGCGATATTCAGCTTGTGCGATGGATCGGTTTCGCGTGCTATGGCGAGGCGGATCCCGAGCAGTTGCTTCAAATGGGTTTATTGTCTCCCGAAGACTTCAAGGCATTGCGAAAGGGATATCAGTATCTCTTGCGGTTGCGAAATCAGCTTCACTTTGACGCGGGACGTTGCCAAGACTCGTTGGAACGCCAGCAACAACTGCGACTAGCGCCTTGGGCTGGATTTCAAGGACATGATGGCGTGCTTCCGGTGGAAGAATTCATGACAGAGTATTTCGAGCGCACCAGTGAAGTGCTTTATAGCTCTGCGCATTTCGTTGATTCCGCGCGAGTCGGTTCGCCGACTGCCCGAGCGTTTGCGAGACTTGTTGCGAGACCGCTCACTAAAGACTTTCGTTTAGGCTTGCGTGAGATCTGGGCGACGAAGAAAGGGATGTCAAAGCTGAATGATCCGGCGAAAGTCTTGGAGCTAATGACGCTTGCAAACCTCTATAACCGACGAATTGAACACCAGACGTGGCGAACCATTCGATTGGCCATGCTTCGCCGTGTGCCGGCGCCACTGGATCAAGATTCCAGAGAGCGTTTTTTATCTTTGATGGAGCATCCGAAACAGCTGGGACGAATGCTTCGACGGCTGCATGAGCTCCAGGTGTTGGAGCAAATCATCCCGGCCATGAAGCACGCGCGGTATTTGCTTCAATTCAACGAGTACCATAAGTTTACCGTTGATGCGCATAGTATTCGAAGCGTTGAAATGGCAACCGAATTCGCGAAGAACGATACGTTGCTCGGAGAAACGTATCGCGGCATTAAGAATAAACGCCTGCTGCATCTTGCGCTGTTGGTTCATGACTTGGGAAAAGGCTTTGTCGAGGATCACAGTGAAGTCGGAGCTCGGTTGGCCGATGAAACCGCAGTTCAACTTCGACTGAACGACAATGAGCGAGAACTGCTGGTCTTTCTCGTCCAGCAACATCTGTTGATGGCGCATACAGCCTTCCGATACGATCTATCCGAAGAAGGCACGGTCGTACAGTTTGCCAAACAAGTTGGCTCGCACGAGCGTTTGCAGTTGTTATTCGTTTTGACTTGTGCCGACATTGCCGCCGTTGGGCCCGGGATTCTCAACGATTGGAAGCTGAACTTACTGATCCAACTGTATGAGGCGACGGCGGCTCGATTTGGCGATCGCAAATCCGATGAACGTTTCCAGGAAGAGCTTGCCAAACGCCGCGCCAGCGTCTTGAAATTACTAGTGAAGGAAACGGATGTCGATTGGTTTCAGGATCAAGTCGAAACGGTACCCGTCGCCTATTTGCTTCAATCGGAGCCAGCCGCTGTCGCGAGTGAACTTCGCAAGCTGCACGGGTTATCGTTGGCGAAGCCGGCCGATGCGTGGGGGACCTATCAGTCAGTTCACAATGCTGTTCAATATACAATCGCCGTAAAGCAGGACGCCCCGATCGGACTTTTTCATCAAATTACGGGTGCGCTCAGCAGTCAGGGACTAGAAATTCTTTCCGCCGAAGTTCATACGCTCAAGGGCGACATTGCATGGGATCGCTTCGTCGTTGAAGATCCAGACTTCGACGGACCTCCTCCGTTGGGACGCATCGAATCCGTTTGTGCCAAGATCCTAGAAGCAATCGATCCAAAAAGCGGCTTACCGCCGTCCTTTCGCCGGCTATGGAAGCCGGGCGCAAGTACCGAAAAAGCCATTCGAAACCAACCGACACAAGTTCGCTTCGACAATAGCACTTCCGATCGCTTTACGATTATCTCGGTATTTGCGTACGACCGGACTGGCCTGCTGTACGAAATTGCAAAAGCACTTTACGACGCTCGCCTTGTGCTTCACGTTGCCAAGATCAGCACGCATCTCGACCAAGTCGTCGACGTATTCTATGTCACAGAAATAGACGGCGATAAAGTTTCTGTCCCAACTCGCCTTTATACGTTGCGACAGAGCCTCTTGATGGCAATTGAGTAACGGGCTCGTGGGTCAGCGACATGTGGGTCAGCGACTCCGTTCGCTGACACGTTTCCCGCGAACGGAGTCGCGGGACCACTGGTATCACCAACAGAATTGCCAGCAAAGTCTATCTGTTTGGTATAACGCCACCAGCAATGTCGCGAAACAGATTTTTATTGCTAGCATCCGTTTGCCGAAGTCAGAACTTGCATGCAAGCTTTGGTGCTTGACGTTTGCTTTCTAAGTTCTCTCGCCCGCTGCGGCAATAGTCCCGCGGTTAAAGTGGCTCAATGTTGCCACAGTTAAAGGTTCCGACGAGAAATTATCAAGAAACTCACGTCTAAAGTCTTTATTCTTTCGCAGCCCTGCCGATGGTAGGTAAGGGCTGCGGAAGATTTTTCGTCTGTAATGAATACAAGGATGCTCGAAAATGCGATGCATGACGCTCGCGATTGCTTTCACTACTTTCGGTTGGATCTTTCTGGGGACCGAAGTCCGCGCTGAAGAAGCGCCAGCAATCGACATTTCCTCCACAACCAGTTCGCGAATTACCTATGTTTCCATGGCTGCAGATCGGCAAGTTGCCGAAGTAGCGAGTCCATCGGACATCACGGTTCCACAATCGCAAGCAAACGCCAGACCGGAAAACGCGAATGTGACCCCAGAGGCGGCTTGGACTCAAGATTACTCGATGGTTCACGGCTACCGTCCGCCCTTGCCTTTTGGGCCATCGGGACCGTCGGCATTGCTCCAGTACATGCATTGTGACCCTCATTCTTGTCCAAACATTTGGCAAGGCTACGAAGCGCAACGGGTTGCCGAACTCGCCAAGAAATGTACGCCTCCAGGTTGTAGCTCTTGTGGCGCGGGGTGTGGCATCGGCGGCGGAGCTAGCATGTACGGTTTGCCGTGCACTACGTGTTCAAATCGCCCACGGAAGGTTGTGAATCGTTACCACCCGGCTCCAACTCCAGCATGCAGTTCCTGCGGTAGCGTGGGTTGCGACAGCATCGGCCCCAATTCCGCTGGAACAAGTGGTTGTTCTTCTTGCCAAGCGGCTGCGAAAACAGTCGATACCGAACGGGTTAGTGCTGGACCGACTCCAGCAATCACCAGGTAATCGCCAATCGCTTCCGTTTTTGTGAAATCAACGCCAAGCGCCGACGGTACCTGTCGCGATTTTGATGTCGCGACTGCTCACTAGCGCCTCGTTAAAACATGCCGCATATTTCAATTGAGAGCGACTTGACCAATTAGGTAATCTGATTGGTTCTGCCGACATCTTATTGAATGATTTCTCTCCGCCGGCCGATACGAATAGCACCACGGATTGGGAGGGGAGCGACAGCGGAACTCGAGCTGCCGTCATTCCTGCGACATGTGGGGTCACAGCATGACGATGGAGCGGCATGCCGTGACCTTTTTCGTTTCACGACTACGGTAACCATTGCTCGTCGAAAAACCCCTCGATGATGACTTGCCCAGGAGCGCGGGTTGTAGATGGGCTGGTCGCATCGATCATGGCCCAGTCCGGCAGTTTCGGCGTTTGACGAGCGTTGGTAAGGTAGTCGTACTCGCGATACGTGAAACCGCTGTTGAACACGACATAACGATTGGGTGCGAGCGGGTTTGGGTAGATCAGGACCGGTACGAGTTTGGTCGCGTCCATTCGCTGGGAACCCAAAACGATTTCGGAAGCAGACCAACGAATTGGCATCTTGCTGATCATGGTCGCGATCAACCGATTGCTTTCCGGAGTGCCAAAGCAGATTACGTTCGATTCTCGAAGATCTGCTTCGCTAACATCGACATCCAGCTTTACGCGAGCTTCACCTCGAAATTGCAGTCGCCAGTGTTCGATCGCATGTTGAAGTTCACGTTCGACCCATCCATCGATCACTGAACTTTTCGATTTTCCAGTGGGACGAACGATGATGAATCGTTCGAGAAAGGCATCGTCGATAGGGCCTTGCAGGCCGGGACGCTTTTCGATCGCCTTGAATACCGAAGCCCGTTGGAGCTTGGAAACTTTCCATCCCTGAGGATCGCGTTGGAACGCAGCAGATAGTGAGCCATCTTGATTCGCGTCAACAACACCAACGTCGAGACCGTCGATATTCACAGCAATCGTTCTGAGCGAATTGGCGGATTGGCTTGAAACGAGACTTCCCGATGGGATCGCGATCTCAAAGCTACGTACGTTCACGGTCCTTGCTTTTAAGGAATCAAGATTCTCGGCGAATTCAGCATCGATCGAGGCTTTGCTCCAGTGCTGATGGAGACCGGTCAATCGCACCCAATACGCGCCAGGGTTTTTGAGGCTGTAAGTGGACCACGATACGGACTTTGGAAAGCGTGTCCGACCTTGCTTCGCGAACTCGCTCATCTTGGCTTCGATTTCCTTTTTTGCATCGGCATGAATCGCATGCGCCGATTCTGGATGAATCACGTATGGAATCGTAAAGTCCGCATTTGTCGCAGCGTCGGTCATGATGTCGGCTGCTTCTTTTTGTCGATCCATACCGCCGCTATAGGCAATGGTCGGTAGGTTTGTCAGATTGCGAACGAAGGGTGGGCAGTCATAGAGATTCCACAGAAGACGCTGTGTTGGCCTTGGGGTCAATAATTCGCTTTGGAAGCCTGATAAGAATCGCTCGGTCTCACAGAAGCCGGCTCCGGGGTTCGCCGCAAAGAAGCGATCGGGATGATGAACGGCCAAGTGCCAACATCCTGCCCCGCCCATCGAGAAACCGCGAATGCTGATCCGATCCGGGTCGATCGCATAGCGACGTTGAACCTCAGCGAGTGATTCAAACACGTCGACTTCGCCGGCAAATCGAAAAGCATTCGAATAGCGTCCCCATGGTTGAAGAACAAAAGTGTCTTCAGGAAGATACTGACTGTCTTGCGTCCAACGACGATAAAGAAACGCGACTTCGCTGACAGTCTCGTCGCGACCGTGCAACCAGATATCGAGTCGTCGAGGTTTTTGAGGATCCGCGGCAGCGGCCTCCGGAACAATAATACCAAACGGTTGGATCGTATCGTCCAGTCGCGATTGGAAGCCCCCGATCATCCGTCCAGATTTTCTTGACCATGTAGGTTGGTACCCGGGCCGACTCGCCTGGACGGAGCCGAGTTCTGCAGCGTATTCGCGGGCAAGTGCAAGCAGTTTGCGAGCTTGGTCGATTTCGGCTTCTTTATAGAATTGCTCGCCCTCCATAGTCAGTTTGACGGCTCGCGTGATAACACGAACATCATTCCACCAGTCGACCTCAGCGGAACTCTTGTCGGTCGGCGGTGTGCCAGAAAGGACAGGAAGGACAGGAACGACTCGGTCGATTTCCTCGACCAATTTGACAAGCTCGGCTCGGACTTTTGGATCTAACGCCAAGCCGTTTGGCGGGATTTTCCGCACTTGTGCATCTTCATTGTCGGCGATACCGTCCGCCCAAGACACATTGCCAATGAAGGCAAAAGCGGAACTCAGCAAGCAACTTAGGAAAAACGCTATCGAAGGAAATTGCATCGCATGGGTCCAGAATCAAGAGGAATATGGGGTGGGAGAGCCAGATGATGCGGCCCGAGCCTTGAAACAACTGGCGGCCCCGCATTTGACACCGTTTCGATGCTCAATACAATAAAGGGATACGAGTCGGTTCCGGTGTTGCTCGCCCTCGGAAGGTGTTGCAGTCGACTTGGCGTTCGCCGCTTGTTATTCCTCCTTTCCAATTGACCGAGAGTCGATGGATCGGTTGTTTCCCAACCTTAGCAGGCGAAGAGTCTAATTATGTTCGGATTAGGTACACAAGAGCTCCTCATTTTTCTAGTTATCGCGATGCTTCTTTTTGGCAGCGCGAAACTCCCATCCTTGATGCGTAATTTGGGGCGTAGCGCGAAAGAGTTCAAGGCAGGAATGCGGGACGAAGTCGAGGATACTTCTGATTCTGCCAAGCTCGACAAACAGGATCCGATTGCCTAGTTCTAGATCCCGACGCTTTAGAATTGGATAGGAATCGCGATGCCTGGTCTCGGTTGGACGGAAATGATGATTTTCGGCATGGTGGCGCTCATGCTGTTTGGAGCAAAACTGCCCGACGTTGCTCGTTCGTTGGGTGGAACCTATCGCCAGTTGCGAAAGAGCGTGGACGACTTCCAGAGGGAATTTCATGGGCTCGGAAATCTCGACGCTCCGCCACCTCGGGCCACTTATACCGAGGAAGAGCCAACGGAAACGACTACCAACGCGCCGCGATTCACGCCGCCAACGGATGATCCGAGTTAGATGATTTTCAGGGTGCGTCGCTGTTTGTACCCTGCAAGCATTATGAAACCCTGGTGAGGGCCGGCTCGAAGGCACCCTACCATCATCCGCCTTCGTACAAAGTCGTTGATGCTTCAAACGATCATTCGCTGTCTTCTTAAATTCGCTGTCTCCTTAAATTCGCTGTCGATTGCGATTGAATCGACAGCGAAATTGCGACATTTCGTGTAGCAACCATCTACGGCACTTCTCGGAAAAAATGTTTTCAGAATGCTGGTATTGGACGCGGATATTCGTTGACTTCGAACGACGATTACCCTTACACTCGACTCCATGATGGGTGTCCGAGAACCAGCCGACATGGATGAACAGCATGAAGACTTGACAGCTCCGCGCGGAAGTTGGTTGAGCAATCTCTTTCCGAACCTTCGCGATGCCGCGATTCGATGGAGCGAAGACGATGCTGGGTCGTTAGCGGCGTCCGTCGCTTATTACTTGGCGCTCTCGTTGTTTCCAATGCTGTTGTTGCTGACGACTGGCTTGGGGCTTTTTTTACGTTTTACGCAACTGGGACAGGATGCCAATCACCAGTTGCTAGAAACCGTCGCTCAGCATGCATCGCCCGTCATCGAACAGCAAGTCAGTCAGGTTCTCGAGCAACTCAAGCAAAAGTCGTTGGTCGGTGGTCCCGTCGGCACGATCGCAGCGATCATGGCCGCGATCGGCGTCTTCGCTCAGCTCGACCGAGGTTTTGATCGAGTGTGGCGTATTCCGCCGCGACGAGGCCAGTCACTTCAACGCACGCTCTTGTCGGTGCTTCATCACCGTTTGTTGGCATTCTGCATGTTGCTTAGCCTTGGTGGAATGGTTGTTGCGCTCTTCGTAGCTCAGATGGCGGTCACACATGTGCATTCGATGGCCAGCAGTAGCATGCCGATCCTGGCACACTTTTTTCATGCAATTCAGTTTTCATTTGTGATCGCTGCGAACGCGTTTCTCTTTGGCATGGTCTACAAGTGGCTCCCTAAAAAGGAGGTCGGATGGACCGAAGCATTGCGAGGCGGATTGCTGGTCGCCGTGATTTGGGAGTTGGGGCGAGTGGTGCTCGGTATGTTCTTGATCGGGATGCAATATACGAGCGCCTACGGGGTGATCGGATCATTTATCGCAATTTTATTGTGGTGCTACTACGGCATGTCGATTATTTTTTTCGGTGCTGAATACGTCCAAGTCTTGCAGCGACGAAATCACGAGCAACTGGAATCAAGTTGTCGTGCGACCCGGTTGGTGGAAACCCATTCGAAAGCGGTGCACGACGAGAACGAAAGCAAGCTCGTTGCCGTCGACTCGATCGCTTTGGAAGAACGTCGATCGGAACGACGTCTTCGATCGAACTTGGCAGCAAGCAACGCAGATCGTCCAAGGATTCGTCCTCGCAATCGGCAATCGCAGTAACGCATCGCTGTAGCCGAACGTCGTAAGACTTCGGACGCGTCGCTGTTGGAGGTTGTATTCCGAGCTCCATTCGAATTCTGACGCATTCGACGACGCACGAGCAGGGCTCACAAGGCTATCGCTCCGGTGACCAGGCTTCCATCGCGAGACTTGCTGCCCCAAGCGCTCCCGCATCGTCGCCTAAGCTCGATGGTACAAGCTGCAACATGGACTCATGGAAGGCGGGGACGCGTTTCTCGAGCTTCTCGACGATCGCTTGGCAAAAGCGTTTCCCCAGCGCGGTAAGTGGCCCATGCAAGAAATAGGTGTGGCTATCCAGCATCCATTGCAATAGTTCAAGCAGCCGTGCATATTCGTCCGCGATCGAATGCCATTCCTTTCCGGACTCGTCGCGAAATACTGCAAGTGCTTCGAAGAGATCGTTTGGAAGTTTGTTTCTTGCAGTGAGACCACTTAGTCGGCGCCATACCGCCGGTGCCGACAATGCATCGTTTAGCTGCATTTGATTGGTTTCGATCGGCCAAGTCCAACAACCGATCTCGCCAGCTGCATGATGAGCTCCGTTGACGAGCTTTCCATTCTTGACAATAGCCATACCGAATCCAGAGCGTGGACCTAGTACGACATAGTCATCGAGTTCTCTGCCTCCCCCAAACCATCGTTCCGCAAGGGCGATTGTACGCAAGTTATTCTCGAGCATAACCTTCGTATGGAATCGACGTTGGATCTCGGCAACCAACGGAATGTTTCGCCAATCTGGAATGAAGGAATAATAGAGAGCTCGTCCAGCAATCGGATCGATGATGCCGGGTGCGCCCACACCGACCGCGCAAAGGGGGCCTTCCGCTTGCTTGCCCAGTTCCGCGATCGCATTTTTGATCTCTTTGATCGCGCTACGCGTATCCACCTTGGCTGGAAGCCGTGTTACTAGCTCGTGCTTTTGAACGCCTGCGAAATCGACACAGACGGCTCGAAGCCGTTCTGCATTGAACTCGATTCCAGCAAACCAACCCGCTTC
>JANPLJ010000307.1:0-1978 GCA_031426475.1 Pirellulaceae bacterium
CCCGCGGACATACTCCAAAACCAGGTAGGGTCGGTTATCGATACTGCCAACGGAATATATCGGAACGATGTTCTCGTGACTGAGTGAGGCAGCCGCTTCCGCCTCGACGAGAATTCTTCGAGCAGCGATCGCATCTGTTGACGAAGTCCGAAGGATCTTCAGCGCAACCAAACGGTTCAACTCGATTTGTCGAGCTAGAAGGACTGTCCCCATCCCCCCTTGGCCAAGCATCGAAACAATTTCGAAACCCGGTATCGCGATCGAGCCGATTTCGAAGGCTTCGTTGGAATCCTCGCGAAGTCTGCCGAAGAGAGAAGTCGATCCGAGTGACAAATCGTGCCGAACCGTATCGACTCGCGATCGAATCTGTGAAGCCAATTGAGGAAACCGGCGTTCGTATTCATCCAACGAAATGTCAGGCCGTTGGATACGACATAACTCCAGTTCTCCAACAATTAGCTCGACACACTGCTCTTCTGGATCGGCAAGCTCCGGAAAGATCGCTAAATACTCTTCGACTCGAAAGGCAATTCCACGTCGAAAGCGAAATTCAATGTCGGTTAAAACCAGCTCAAAAAGTACCGCCTTTCGACTCTCCGAATCATTTGGAAGGAAATCGGCAATCGACGGCGGGGAATTACCCTCCCAGGCCACCTCGAAGCGTCGAATAGTCGACTCGCATTTTCGCCATTCAAGTGTGCCAAGTGCGGCTATCGGATCGTGTTTCGGCGTCATAACGAACTAAATACGGGAGGAGATTTAAAACCGCGTAACACCATCGACGCAATCAATCATCTTACCGCAGCATTCTGGGTATCGCGAGGAGACATTCTTCACGCTTTCTCATCCCGCTACATTGCGACTGACAACGAACGGTATGATCGGAATTTGCCGAAAATTATCGGGATTGGAGAGACTAGGAATGCGGAATTGTTTGGATACCAATGGACTTGTCCTGCAGATTGTTTTGCTTTTTGCTACACTGAAACTATTTCATTTCCCATGTCGGGCTCGAGTTTACGAAGGCAAGTCCCATTAATTAGACGTATGATCAAACACTTCTTCATACTCGGGCTTCTCGCTTCGCGCGTATTTGTCCCAGATATCGCGGCGGTTGGCGCTGAGCCTGCGACGATAAGCGTGGAGAATGTTCGGCGGGTCTTTCACAACGGCGAACACAATGCCTTCACCGATCTCATCCGCTGGCGCGACAAGTACTGGTTGACATTCCGTAGTTGTCCGGACGGGCATGGTGTGAGTTCGACTGCATCGATCATCGTGCTGTCGAGCACGGATGCGAAGACTTGGGCACCCGAACATCGCTTCTCCGTGCCGCAGCGTGACACGCGCGACCCGCACTTCCTCGCGTTCAAAGACCAACTCTTTATCTACAGCGGCACTTGGTTCGCGGGCGACGGTTTGCTGCCACGCGAGAAATACAACCTCGACCAGCATCTCGGCTACGCGGTGTGGACAGGCGACGGCACGATCTGGCACGGGCCGCAGCAACTCGAAGGCACCTTTGGGCACTACGTTTGGCGCGCAGCTTCGCATGGCGACAAAGCCTACCTTTGCGGTCGACGCGCCTACACTGGCGGGCGACAATCGGCGCTGCTCGAAAGCGATGATGGCCTCGTCTGGAAGTTCCGTTCGTTGTTCCAGGAAACGCAGGGCAATGAGACGGCCTTCATGATCGATCCCGATGGCCTGCTCACCGCTCTCTGTCGCAAGACGAACGACGAGTCGGACTTGATTCGTTCGCGGCCACCCTACGAACAGTGGACTCGACTCAAGGTGCCGGAGTTCGTCGGCGGCCCGTTGCTCGTGCGATGGGGTGAACGCGTGCTCGTCGGCGGTCGTCACGTCACGACTGCCGGACCGAAGACAAGGCTTTCATGGTTGATCGACGACAAGCTCGCGCCGTGTACCGAACTCCCCAGCGGCGGCGACAACTCCTATCCCGGATTCGTCGCGCTCG
>JANPLJ010000308.1:0-1981 GCA_031426475.1 Pirellulaceae bacterium
GCTGTATTTGCCAATGCCGATTCGACGGCGTTCGCAACCCGTCGCTGACCAAACTCGGCCTGCAATGCTACCACTTCCGTTGCAGATGCTGTTGATGCGATGACAATTGGTTGCTCTGAATCTTGCTGCGTTGCCCAACAAATTATCTCGTCGACCTCCGCTTCAGAATCGGCAACACAACGGCGTACATCCAGGAATCGCGTCGGGTATAGAGATCGAACGAAGGCTACTTGTTCCTGTGTCGCCTGCGAACAGCTGCCTGCAAGGATCACAGTCCGACCATCCACGTTGGGAACGGATGGCAGAGTGTGCTTGCTCGACAACAGACCCCGCTCGCGATAGGCAGCTGGTAAGCCAATCGCAAGACCTGAGCTTCCAGTAACCAAGGGCATGTCTGCGCAAGCCATGGCGATCGATTCCAAATGTTGGTTGCTCAACGCGTCGACGATCACCAATGGCTTTGCAGACTCCTGAAGAGTATGCAAACCCATGATAATGGACGCCGGCCCACGCTCAACAAGATGGTATGGAAGGTAGTCGACTTGAGTATCCGTTTGCCGGGAAAGAACTCGAACCAAATTTGGATCGGTCATCGGATTGAGTGGATGATGTTCCATGCCCGATTCGTTCAAAAGCTTTCCGCCAACAAACAGGTGCCCGTTATAAACCGTGCGATAGTTCTCGGGAAACGCCGGGCAGAAGATCGTTTGCGATGCATGGAGGGCTTTTGCCAATGCTTCCGCGACCGGTCCAATATTGCCACTGTCTGTCGAATCAAACGTCGAGCAGTACTTGAAATAGAATCGACGTGCGCCGAGGGATTGCAACGCGACAAGCGCCTCAAGCGACCTTAAGATTGCCTCGTGTCGTGCTACCGAACGGGTCTTTAAGGCAATCACGATCGCATCGGCATTCGCGATCGCGTCAGGAGATCTTGGTATCCCTAAGCATTGCACGACGCTCATCCCTGCTTCGACGAGATTGCTGGCGAGGTCCGTTGCGCCGGTAAAATCATCGGCGATACAGCCGAGCAGTGGGATAATTGCTGTGTTGGGCTGAGTCATTTTGGCTCCAACCTAGTTTTAGCGTCGGCGAACAACCAGCAAACGATCGCGCCGAGACTGAGGCATGCAGCCGTATAAAAGAACGCGGTGTTTCCCTGCGAAGACTTGGGCATGTATGCGAAAGCGAGGGCTGTAATCGCGGAACCAAGATTCCCCGCCATATTCATCGTTCCGCTTACAGCACCAGCGTTCTTCCCTCCAATATCGATACAAAACGACCAAGATGGACTGAGCGTCATGTCGGCTCCAAAGATCGCTATCGATAGCCAAAAAACAGCTCCCCATACCGAAACTTGATCCAGACTCATTACCATGCCGATTCCGGCCAACAAGAACCCGAGGATCGCTGGGAGCTTTCGAGACCAGTCGCTCCACCCTCGACGATAGAGATAGTCGACGAAGCCACCCGAAACGACATTGCCTAGCGCTCCGGCGAGCAACGGAATCATCGCTGCGTAACCCGCTCCCAATGCATTCAATTGATAAGTCGATTTCACGTAGGGATAGAGCCAAGTCAAACTGAAAAAAAACGTGAAGTTGCTCGCGAAATACTGAGCCATCATCAACCACATGTTTCGTGAGCCCAAAAGCTCGCTGGCCGAAAGACGCTTTGTCGCCAAAACTAGTCGGGTTGATTCATTCTGAGATGATGGGAGTTCCGTCGCTTGTTGACGACTTGACAGGATATAGTCGCGCTCTTGGTATGATATCCTCTTGTGCTCGGAGGGATCGTTTCGAAACCAACACCACCAGAAAGTGGACCACGCAAACCCGACGAGCATCAATACGCCAAACGTTTGTTTCCATCCCAATGCACCGATCAAAGCTGCAATCAACGGCATAGCGATCGCGGCACCAATTCGTGAGCCAGAGAAGTTGATTCCTTTTACGAGCCCTCGTTCGCGGACGGGGACCCA
>JANPLJ010000309.1:0-1773 GCA_031426475.1 Pirellulaceae bacterium
CTTGTTCCCCCCCTCTCCCCAGTCTTCTGGGGAGAGGGCGACGGGGGGTGAGGGGCCGAATCGCTTGGAAACACGGCCCCCCATCCCCAGCCCTTCTCCCCGAAGACGGGGAGAAGGGAGCGACTTCTCAATGGAACAAAATTGTCTCGCAAGAAGTAAGAAATTCACGGCTTTTCCGAGATCGGGCATGTGCAATCGAAACGATGGCAACCGGGGCACCCCGATCCGTACTTGTCCTGCAATGCTTTACAAAGATCGACACCAGCTACATTCGCAATCGTCGTCAGCCAAGCGATGACGTCGGCGAACTCCTCATGAAGATTCGCCATATCGTTCTTGGTGCGAAGGGCCGTTGCAAGCTCGCCGATCTCTTCCATCAACCACAAGAACGTGCCGTCGATACCTCGCGCCACGTCCTTTTCGAAATACATTCGATGAATGAGTTTCTGGAAATCGCGAATCGATACGTCCAACGACTCGCTCGATTGCGACTCAGGCATTTTCACTCTTTCTAAATCGGTTGGTGGCTTGCCTTCTTTACTTGGTCTTGAACTCGTCAGGCTTGATCTTGACAACACCCAAGTCGTTCATGCCTGGTTTGAGAGTAAGTTCCACGTTTCCTTTTGTCCACGTTTCAACTTTACCACCGATCGTGACTTCGTCGATCGACTTTTCCATGTTCTCGTGCCAAATCTTAAAGGTGATGGGTTTCCCAGCTGGAAGCTTCTCGATCTTGAGAACACCTATTTCGTCGCTGAAGCCAGCATATGGCAAATCAAACATCAATAAATAAGCGTTCATCCATGGGTGGATGCTGCATGAAACCGTCGAAGGTGTTCTTTCGCCAAGCGGAAACTTAACATCCTTCGAACCACCAGGTGGAATAAGCGGGTTCATACCTTCCTTATTGAGAAACGTAAAATTTGCGTTGTGGCCTGCTTGATCGGAATTGAGTACTTTGATTGTTTGGTTCGGGTGAACGATACACATGTGAGGAACGAATACGCATTTATTATTATCTAGCGTTACTGGTTTGTCGGGTGGCGTCTTCAAATCAGGGTGAACATCGTTCGCGTCGATTCCAGCTTTCTTGGTATCCGGATAAAACGCGATGTTCTTGATCCCCATCGATGCTGGATCGATCAAGAGCTCTTCGGACAGTGGCTTTGTATCGGCATGCGTCTGCATACAGACGGGGTCGCGAGACATGTCGACCGGACCACGCACTGGAGCTTTCGCCGCATCGTAAACAAAGGTGATTTGCAAATCAGCCCATTCGGCCGCTTGAGAGGACGATCCGAAGAACAACGCGAGGCCGGTTGCGAGGGCCAGTTTCTTGGAATAGGTGGCAGCCGTAGTTTGGCGTAACATAAGTAACTTTCTCCAGTAAGGCGGGGCCGCCTCGAAGCGAAGCGGCATAAATAAAGGTCAAACTGACTAGTTTCTTAACTCGGGCAGCAAATCTACCGGTCAAAGTACCGAATATCGTATTCAAGCGAGCCAAAATCGTCTACTTGTTTGGCTGAATAATGATAAAACAAAGGCAAGAAGCGAGATTTGTTTCTCCCGCGCACTCCGTTCAGGCTTTCCCACTTTCGGGTTTTGTTTTTTGGCCCCCGACGAGCTTGGAGGCTTTCCCACTTTTCATTCGGCCCGATGGGCTGACCCTGGACTGCTAAAGATTCGGGGTTGACATGAAGTATTTGTTGCTCTTGGTCCCATTGCAATTCTTCCGCATTCCATCCCGAAGGGATAGCAAGACATTAGCCGGGG
>JANPLJ010000310.1:0-3528 GCA_031426475.1 Pirellulaceae bacterium
GCCATCTCGGCAAGATTCATACTCGGCTGCTCAAAGCGATCCCGGGTTTCGAGTTAATCGCAGTTGCCGAATCCAACGCCAACGCACGCGAAGCAGTCTCTGCTGAATTCCAAGTAACCTCGGTTGCCGATTTTAAGTCGTTGGAAGGCAAGATCGACGCCGCGGTCATTGCGACTCCCACCTCCATCCATTTGGAAACAGCGCTTTGGTGCCTGGAACACGGGATCCACTGCTTCGTCGAAAAGCCATTGACGCGATCGGCGCGCCACGCTGATATTCTGGTACAAGTAGCGCGCAGCCGCGGTCTGACGCTACAGGTCGGTCATGTCGAACGATTCAATCCGGCATGGCAAGCCGTCAAGCCTTTGGCGAACCACATTTCGTATGTTTCGGCTCACCGCACCAGCTCTTATACCGGTCGAAGCACCGATATCGGGGTGGTTTTCGATCTGATGATACACGACCTGGATCTGGTCCTCGACTGCATCCATTCACCCGTATTGACGGTGTCTGCGTCGGGGCAAGCGATTTTGGGCGAGCACGAAGACTGGGCCGAAGCAAGGCTGCAATTCGAGAACGGCTCCGTTGCCAATCTTTTCGCCTCGCGAGTCAGTCGCCAAGCAGTCCGACGAATGAGTCTTACGGGGCTGGGCATGTCAGCAGAAATCGATTTTGCCAAATCCACCTGCGACGTCATAGAGGCTTGCGAAGAAGTGTTCCAAGGGACTTTCAAAGCAGATGAACTTCCGGACGACGAGCGTCGAACGCTTCAAACGACGTTATTTGACCGGTGGCTTCCAGCCAGGACTCTGGAAACGGTTCCTAAGAACGCAATCGAGATGGAACTGCTGGATTTTCACGGCGCGATCGAGAATAAGTCCACACCTTTGGTCTCTGGAAAGTGTGCTCGCGGTGCGATCGATGTGGCTGAACGAATTCTCGATGCCATGGCCGTTTCGGTTGAGAAACAATGCCAAGCTGTCGAAGCCGACGAAATCCCGGCGATTATCCCGGCGGCCCATCGTTTTGGCGTGCGTCGAGCCTCCTAGCCATAAGCTGATCTCCGTTGACCTTCTCTGCTTTCGGCGATACCCTTCACACAGGGAAACTTGCGCAAACTCTTGCGATTAACTTGAGTTTTACATCGTTTTTTTGACAAAGCGAAAAATAGCTACGAATTATGGAACTGCTTGAGAAATTTTGGGAAGGCACCGGATCGGTTGTCAACGGCGTTTTAGAAGGAATCGGACGCGGGGTAACCGGGCTTTTTGGTACCTCGAACGCCCGTAACGTCCGACGCTATCAAGCCAAGGTTCGATACATTAACGAGCTTGAGCCAAAGCTGATGGCATTGAGCGACGGGGAACTTCGCGAACAAACGGACATTTTTCGTCAACGCCTTGCCCAAGGTGAAACGCTCGATGATCTTCTGGTCGAGGCTTTTGCGCTTTGCCGTGAAGGCGGACGCCGATTCCTACGGATGCGACACTATGACACCCAGATGATCGGTGGCATGGTTTTGCACGATGGCAACATCGCCGAAATGGTAACCGGCGAAGGCAAGACCCTGGTCGCAACGTTGCCCGCTTATCTGAACGCGTTGCTGGGCGATGGCGTCCACGTCGTGACGGTCAACGACTATTTGGCACGCCGCGACATGGAGTGGATGGCGCCGCTTTATATGGGACTGGGACTGACCGTTGCCAATATCCAGTCGGGAATGGATAGCGATCCTCGACAGCAAGCCTACGCCTGCGACATCACGTATGCGACCAACAACGAGCTTGGTTTCGATTATCTACGAGATAATATGCGAGTCGCACGACGCGGTGACAATCGCTTTCCAAAACATTTCCAACAGAGTCAAGGTCCACTCCGATACGCCATTATCGACGAAGTCGACAACATCTTGATCGACGAGGCGCGAACTCCGTTAATTATTTCCGGACCCGCCCATCAAGATGTCAAGAAATATGCCGAGGCGGACAAGATCGCGCGGCAACTGGTCAAAGAAATGCATTTTGTCGTCAATGAGAAAGACCACACTGTCAATCTTACCGACGAGGGGGTACGGCACGCAGAAAAACTAGCAGGTGTTGAAAGCTTCTATACCGCTGGCAACATGGAATGGCCGCACTTGCTGGACAACGCTTTGAAGGCTCACTACCTCTACAAACGCGACGTCAACTATGTTGTCAAAGAAGGCACCGTCGTGATCGTCGACGAGTTTACCGGGCGGTTGATGGAAGGACGCCAGTGGTCCGATGGTCTGCATCAATCGGTCGAAGCGAAAGAAGGGGTAAAAATCAAAGAAGAGAACCAGACTCTAGCGACCGTAACTTTGCAGAACTTCTTCAAGCTCTACAAAAAACTCTCCGGAATGACCGGAACGGCGATGACCGAAGCGAATGAGTTCTACAAGATTTACGGTCTCGACGTGATCGCGGTCCCAACCAATCGATCGATGAAGCGCTTCGAGTATGCCGATACTATTTTCTTGACCGAAAAAGAAAAGTACAAAGCAGTCGCCGATGACATCGAGCTTGCCCACAAATTTGACGTCGTTGAACCTAAAGATTCGAACGCGATTATCGGCGAAATCCTCACCGAGGAGGAATCGGCGGTTTCGATTCGAGCTCGAGACACCAAAGAAGTTCAGGCACTATCTCGCGATAAGATCGCGTCGATTCAACGCAAAGGCCGTCCTATTCTGGTGGGAACAGTCTCGATCGAAAAGAGTGAGCGCCTTGCCAAGCTACTGGATCAACGAGGGATTCCTCATCAAGTGCTCAATGCCAAGCAGCACAAACGCGAAGCGGAAATCATCGCACAGGCAGGGCGAGTGGGGGCCGTAACGATCGCTACGAACATGGCCGGTCGTGGAACCGATATTATTCTCGGGGGGAATCCCGAAACGATGGCGTGGGCTCGGTTACAGGACAAGTATCCAACAAGGCTCGAGGTCCCGAAGGAAGAATGGGAGACCCTGGTCCAAGAAATCGAGCAAACCGAGAAAATGAAAGAGATGGGGAACTTTGTCCGCGACATCGGCGGATTGATGGTTATCGGTACAGAACGGCACGAGTCGCGACGTATCGATCTTCAGTTGCGAGGTCGTTGCGGCCGTCAGGGGGATCCAGGCAGCAGTCGCTTCTACCTGTCGCTCGAAGACGACTTGATGCGTATTTTTGCCGGCGATTGGGTTCGCAATATGATGGGCAAACTTGGGATGGGCGAAGGCGAAGCTCTGGAAAGCCGCTTCGTTTCGAAACGTATCTCATCAGCTCAGAAGAAGGTAGAAGAGCGACACTTCGAAGCTCGCAAGAGCTTGTTGGAATATGACGAGGTCATGGACCAACAACGCAAGCGAGTCTACGGCTACCGACAAAAGATTCTCGATGGAGTTTCGTGTCGTGAATTAGTCTTGGAGCAAATTCGTGAGCAGATCAACCACAACGTCGATCAATGCACAAACCCTTTGTTCGGAGCCGAATCGTACGCGAGATGGGCCGGAAGCAAACTATCTTG
>JANPLJ010000311.1:0-2680 GCA_031426475.1 Pirellulaceae bacterium
GAAATCGTACGCAACGTAACGTCGCGCTCGATTCCACCATTGGCTATACCTCCGTTGTCCTGAACGCGAAACGTGAAGCCATCGATTTTCCTGCCGCTCTGATTGGGCGATGGAACAAACAAAAGTTGTCCGATCTCCGAATAGTCAATCAACGAACCAGAGGCGACGTTGACTTGTTGACGAAAGAGTGCGCCGTCTATCGGGTTTGGGAGCGACTCGATATAGATACCAGCAAATGAATGAGATGACGGATCCGAGTTATCGGAAAAGACAAAGTCTTCGACTCGAAAGAGAAACGCCGTGTCTTCGATGACTGTCTTCGTGGCCGAGAGTCCCGAAGGAGGATCGTTGACTGGAAGAACATTCAGTGTAAAAGTTCGAAAACTTGTCAAATTGCCATCGCTGACCGATACGGTGATTGTGCTCGACCCAGACTGATTCGCTTTCGGCTCCAAAACGAGTTGGTACGCCCCGCCTGATTTCGAGATCGATATGCCCTTGGTATCGATCAGTGCTGGATTGCTTGAAACAACACCGACAATCAACTGCGAAACAGGATTATCCGAATCACTTACCGTGAAGGCTTGTGGTAAAGTCGTCGAGTCCTCCTGGATCGATATGTTTGTAAGAGAACTGATAGTCGGAGCGTCGTTCACTCCTGTGATCGTGAAATGAAACGTTCGTTCAATCGGATCAGTGTTCTTTCCACCGTTAGCGCGCCCTCCATCATCGACCGCCAAAAAGGTGAATGCGTTCCAGTTCGTATGCTGAAAATCCGTTGCTGGAGTGAATGTCAAATTCTCAATCGCATTGCCATCAATAAAAGCATCTACAGCAACAAGTTGTCCAGAAATTTTCAACTGGCCGTAGCGTAAGTCAGTCAGGCTCTTAATCTTGATTCCACTCAGCAAATTCGATGGAGAATCGGCCGCATCGCCAATGGAAAAGTCGTTGATGTGTAAGCCGATCGTTTGCTCTTCCTGGATGATACGGCTAGCATTGGCGCTCACTGGTGCGTCATTGACCGATATGACCGTTACGGTCATTGTCTGACTCGCGGCGAGCGATCCGTCGCTTGCATTGAGAAGAACCGTCGCGGTACCCCATCGATTTGCTTTTGGCGTGACGCGCAGTCGCCATCCTTCGCCCGCCGGTTCCAGCGCTAGTCCCGAGCTATCGACGAGCACTTCATTGGATGACGAAACCGTGACCGTCATGTCGTCCCAGGCCGTATCGGGATCGGATATCGAGATAACATCCGAAACCCCCGACGAATCCTCAAGAATGGTCAAGTTATTCACGGGGCTAACCGTAGGACTGTCCGCAATGGGCAAGATTCGGAACGCAAATATCCGAGGTTGTCGATCGATGTTCTCGCTACCGTTTGATGATGCGATACCGCTATCGATGACTTGAAAGCTGAAAAAGCCGAGCGACTCTCCATGTAGGTTGTCGGCAGGCTTGAACGACATCATCGGAAGGTTGCCAACCGCAACGGTTTGTCCGACCGAAATATGGCTACCGTTCAGAAACAAACTACCTTGTTGGATGTTCGGTAGCGTCGTGATTTTCACCGCGTGAAAGCTGTTTGGGGATGAGTCGTACGGGTCCGAAAATCCGAAGACGCCGCTACTAAAGAAATATGACGCATCTTCATTGATCGTCACTGTCTGGTTTTGTCCTTCTGGAGCATGATAAAGTACAGGGGCAGTGAAATATCGAATGATTCCAGAGGTAATTTGATTTTGTCGTACGATCGATGTATCGATCGCGTTGACTCGTCCATCCTTGTTGATGTCGGCTGCGTTTGTAATATCGACCGAATTCGCCGCAGTCGATTGGCGCTGCCTGACGAAAGCAGTGTCTGTTGCATTTGTGCGAACGGTGACTGGAGCACTCGTATTGCCGATGCCCGTATCAGCGATGGCGTTCCCAAAATAAAAGACGTCTGGCGACGTCAGACCGGTGTTGGGATTCGCAAGTACGATCACTCTCAACCAAGTGTTTCGAACCGCGTTGTCAGCGAAATCTAGCTTGATTCGGTTAGAGCTATTCACACCACCGCCGGAATAAGTACTCACCGTCGGCGTCGCTGATAACGGCACGAAGTCGGTGCCATTGATACCGTTCCAAACGGAAAACTGAAAATCAGAAGGCGTTACCGTCCCGAGCGTTCCGTTGATATCGACGAGGATTCCGTTCAAACCTCTGGAGTAACCGGTATAGTTTGCGAAGCTTGGTGATGCACCAGGAAGCAAGGCTGCTTTCGTTGGATCGATCGCGTTCGACGGATTGCCGCTACCATTGCCAAAGACAGGACTCGTCGAGCGGTTATAGAATATCGAACGACCAACAACACTTGATGGAGCACTGACGTTTGAGAATACACCGGCAAGATTTAAATCGCTGCTTGAGAGGTCTACCGCCATCAAGTCGCGACGATCGAGTGACTCGAACAGTGTTCGGCGAAAGCGTTGTCGCTTCCGCTGCTTTCGAAAACCAAGTTTAAGTAGTCTCACGAACTTGGAACGCGCCAGCCTTCGCAGAAATCCTGCCATGATTGCCCGCCTCGATGAGAGTGCTATTGCTCAACGACCCCGTCCGGAGCTAATGCCCCGACGTCGAGAAAGCTAACGAATGACTTTCACAGAATCAACAATCGCGATAAGAAATTTCCAAA
>JANPLJ010000312.1:0-4713 GCA_031426475.1 Pirellulaceae bacterium
CCCCTGGTCTGTGACTGGTGTCCGCCTCACTTGTCCAGGCCGGGGTATTCTTTTTTAGCGTCCTTGTAAAGAAACAACTCGGGTGGTCTTGAGTTGGGATGGCAGAAAACGCTATATCCGAGCGTGTCTTGGAACCTTTCCTCAGTGTGCTGGGAACAAAAGCTGGATGAACAAGTCCGAATCAAACGGAAGAATTCGGCAAGTGGCTATCTTGCTTTCGTCGGTGGATGCGACGACAAGCAGAAATTTGCTGGGACAACTCCCTGCCGCCCAGGCGCGACTCGTCCGTCAACAGCTGGCAACCCTCCAAAATGTGACTCCAGCTGAACGCGAGTCGTCGCTAAGAATGCTAGCTCAACTCAAAAGTCGAGTCGGCAATGCGTCCACCACATCAGCCCCCGTCACGGCTACTCGCTCGGCGTCGACATCGCGACCAGACGAATCGCCCGCCGAGGCGTTGCTTTCTCATGTTTCGAACTCGATCGATCGCGTCGAATTCACGAGCCCTCAGCCTTCCTTGGACCATCGTTCATCGTCGAAACCTTCTCCGATGGAACCGTCAACTTCGTTTCATTTATCGGGAATCGATTCGCAATTCACACCTATTCATGAGCAATCTGAGTATCCGTTCCACAATCCATCTTGGACGCCAACGTGGCAGCAATGGAGTGGTCAAGAGCTCGCGCGATTGTTGATGAATGAACGTCCGATGTTGATTGCCGCCGTCTTGCTACAGGCTCCTACAGAGTTGAGTTCCGTCATTTTGGAGTCATTGCCAGTCCCGACGGCGACGTCGGTACTCGCTGCATTGCCTCAACTGCACACGGCCGACCCGAGTGTTTTGCAGGAAATCTATAGCCAGCTTCACCAAAGGCTCGCCGATTTTCAACGGCAATCGAGCCCCGAGAATGCTGGTTTGGCCAAGTTACAGGCGATTCTGTCGGTCGTCTCGAATGAGTCTCGCCAAAGTTTCGCACACGGGCTCGCCAAGACAGAGCCGCTCCTGGCCCACTCGCTAGGTATGTCACCATCGGTTGCATTGGATCGACCGATTCTATCCAATTCCATCGCGGTCGAGACGAAAGCAACGGAAACGACGATTGAGCCAACACGAGGCAAAGATACGTCCCCAGCGACTGTTCCATTCTCGACGACCAATGATCGGACGGCAGAGCTGCTCGAGTTCGATTCTTTCGAGAGTCTCATTTCGTTGAGCCTCGAAGATTTTGCGATCGTCTTGCGAAGTGTCGATCCGAACACCGTATTGCTTGCCATCAGCAACGCATCCCAAGCGATTCAAACTCGAATCGAAGCGCTCGTGGACCCCGATCAAGTGAGACGTCTTCGCGAACGACTCAAGCGACTTCGGTCCGCCAGTGCGAGCGAGAAGCTAGCGGCTCAACAGAAGATTGTCAAATCGGCGCATGTGCTTTTGCAACAAGGCCGAATCGCTGCTCTCACAAATCTAAGCATGCTCGTCGCCGCATAGAATCAATCGTCGGTAAACGGTTCGCTCCAGAGGATGTTAAAGATCGTACTGTAGTGATCGGTCCAAAGCGGAATCCCTGGCCAGTCTTGATCGACAAGCTTGCGTCTCGCTTCGCTTCCATCCGAATTCATTTCCGGCAAAAAAGGCTGTACCATCGGCGTTTGATCCAGAAACGACTGGTCGTTTGTTATCACGAAGTAGTGACTTCGTTCTAACCGTTCAAGCTTGTCACTCCTCTTGTAAATGCTCGTGTACTTCATTCGCATTACTTGTTCTGCGGCGTTCTTAACGACGGGATATAGATTCAAATAAGTATTCGTGATGTGAATACAGATCTTGCCTGCGATCGTACCGTCTTGATTCTTCTTGAGATGCTTTCGATAGATCTCGAATGCCTCACGTGTCAAAAGATGAGCGGGAACCGAGTCGCCACTGAAGGCGTCCAACACGATGACATCGTACTCCTGCATCTTTTCGCGTTCCATCGTCAAACGAGCATCCCCGAGTCGGACTTCGATCGGCTTTCCTAGGCGTTTCTCATAGTTTGGTAAATACCAAAAATGCTCACGAGCAATCTGCTCGACCAAAGGATTGATCTCATACATTACACAATCGTCGGCTGGCCGCTTGCCATCGGCCGGCCTTGCATAGGCGGCGAGTGCACCCGAACCAAGTCCGACGACCGCATACTTCAGAGATTGGTCGCGATGAGTTTGTTCGATGCAATACTGAAGCGTTTTACCGACGCCACTCTCCTTGTCGTAATAGGTGAGCGGTAAATCTTGCTTACTTGGATCTGACCATTGGAGGCCGTGAAGGACGCTTCCGCTTCTAAAGCTTCGATACCCCGAGTCCAGACCGCGAGCGATCCCAAAATTTTCCTCAGCTGGGATAGGTTGAGAATACGATCGATCGGTCGCCGTTACCGTGCCATAAAAATTTCTTGCTTGAAACAGCACTCGCATTCTGACGCCTTGCCCTTCATCCTCGTTGACCCAAGCAAACTCGTCGAAGTGCCAGCCAACATAGCCTGTTGCTAACAGCACAACCAATGCTATTAGCCAACGATTCGATGTTCCACGCAACATCTTTCGTCCGACGACGGATCCGAGGACCATCGCCGCGATTGCAAAGCTCAGCAAAAGTCCAAGCGGCCACTCATAGTATCTATCGAAGTAACGTGTGGCAATCAGCGTGATGAATAACCCACCGATTGCTCCCCCCGCCGAGATCAGCAAATAATATTCGGTAATATGCTTGCGATTTTCCGGTCGTAGATTCGCAAGTTGGCCATGGCAGACCATGCAGATGAAAAACATCGTGCCGAAATGAAGCAACACGGCCTGGGCTAGCCCCAGTTCCAAGTCGAGTACAACGAGCGCGAAGATCGCTACTATGCACAAACTGCACCACAACTCTCGAATGTACCACCGTGGATGATCGAAACAGATAATGAAAGTTACCAAATACAAAGCAAGCGGGATGATCCAGAGGAACGGCACGGTGGCTATATCATGGCAAACGTGATTCGTCGTTGCGATGAACATCAAGGAAGACAGCGCAGATAACCCGACCCATGAGAGTCGTTGCCACCACAAAGGCGCTTTTTCGTGGGATGTATGTTCGGACGGTCCACTGGACGGGTCGGTATTATTTGTTCGCCGCAACATGCCGATGCCACTCAATGCGCACAGCGTCGCAAAAACCCAAAACCCGCCCATCCAAAAGCGGCCCATGGTTTTCAATTCCATAAACGGTTCGAAAACGAATGGAAAGGATCCTAACGCCAACAGCGACCCGATATTGGAAAGCGAGAACAACCGAAATGGAGAACGTCCTGGATAGGCACGCGAAAACCAAGCTTGGATCAATGGTCCGGTGGTCGATAAAACAGCGTACGGCACTCCAACGCACACCGTCAGCAACAGCAGAATACGGAGCGTCGGATCCTCCGTTCCATTCGGCTTCAAGGTGTCCATAGGAATCACGAAGAACGCCATTAACGAAGCAACCGCGAGCAAGACCAGATGGACGCGCACCTGGTTGCTCAAGCTCAAACGACAAAAGAGCAAATGCGAATAGACATAGCCCAAGAACAGAGTGCATTGAAAAAACAACATTGCCGTCGTCCAAACGGCAGGACTTCCACCAAACCAAGGCAAGATAAACTTGCTTATCAAAGGCTGTACTTGGAAGAGTAAAAATGCACTGACGAAGATGGTGAGCGCTAACAAAAGGCTCAATGGGATTCGATCCGTCGATTTGGCGGGAGGTGAAGCTTGTGACATCTCTTAAAACATGGTCTTCCGGAGGGGCTGTTGTCGTGTTGCCGGGATTATACAACGCCGCTCGTAAGTCCGTATCTCATCCAGCGAACGATTAGCGATTACATTTTTCTTATTCGGATTACTTTCGTCACAAGAAATGCGAAGCCGATACCGGCGAGAGCATATAGTAGTCCATAGAGCGGGACAAGAAATCGACCGCCCGTCTCGTAAAGACACATGACGGTCAAACTACTGACAAGCGGCAATCCTAACAGCCAATTCGCTTCCCAACGTCGGTGCATCAGCAACGCGACGACACCAAGCACCATCCCAAACCGCCAAATGAGGCTTTTTCCGAAGTACGGCCCCCAATGCGTCTTCAGTCGCAACATGGCCAATCGGGGAATATCTCCAAAATGATGCCATGCCCAGCGTCTCGTTTCGATGGAAGCGGCTACAGCTAATCTTCGTTCGAGCTCTAACTGCGACCATTTCGATGCGTCTGGCATGCTCTGCAATATTTGTGAGAGTCTCTTTTCCGCATCAGGATGCCAATTGCCTTGATCTGATAACGCTTCGTCGGAATAGCCGCCTAGGATGCTTACTGCACCTTGAGCTCCCATCGGCATGAACGCATCAAGTCGTTGGCAGTTGCGAAAGGCGTAGTGCCGGCCGTGCCGAAAGCGCGGCTAGAGTTGCGGCGAACTTCATTGACCACATCCAATTCAATCTCGTTGACCAGGGTGCGGATGGCCTGGGAGACTTGATCGCGGAAGATGGTGCCACTGCCAGCGCCGGTGTCAGCGCCTCGCGTGTCCTCACCGTTCCAGCGGATGGGCACCGCACGGGATTTGCTGATGGTGATGTCCATCTTGCCGATGGTTTGATCGCCGTCGTTGGGTGCTGTCACGCCGGGTGTGATGTCCGAAGCAGTAGATGCTGGAGCAACTGGACTTG
>JANPLJ010000313.1:0-4918 GCA_031426475.1 Pirellulaceae bacterium
ACATTCCTCACCGAAACGTAGCCGAGTTCGTCAGAACTCGGACGAAGCTCGAAAGACATCGTATCATGCGAGTCCTCCGAATTCTGACGAATTCAGCTACCAGCGACTACTGAACCACAATTAACTACCCATTCAAACGGCTTTCTTGACCGACTGTTTCTCAAACGTCTGATCGGTTATTGCGACTAATTCAGGCGTCGCTGGCTGTTGAAGATTGGACGGTAATCCCTTTGGAATTGCCTTCGTTTTCGCTGCTGGCCGAACGCGGAATAGCAGAACGTAGAGCGCTGGCAGATTCAGCAAAGTTAGGAACGTAGCCACGGAAAGACCACCCATGATCGCGATCGCCATCGGTCCCCAGAAGACGCTTCGTGTGAGAGGTATCATCGCAAGAATGGCAGTTGCCGCAGTGAGGATAACCGGCCGCGCTCGTCGGACAGCAGATTCGATCACGGCTTCCCATTCGGTCAAACCTTGCGACATATCCTGTTCGATTTGGTCGATCAAAATAATCGAGTTTCGCATATCCATACCGGCTAAGGCAATTACTCCTAAAAGCGCAACGAATCCGAAAGGAGCATTGAACAGATGAAGAAATGCGACCGCGCCGATCAATCCGAGGGGAGCAATTCCAAAAACTAAAAATGCCTTTCGGAAATCTTGGACTTGAAGCATCAAAAAAGTGAGCATTACGAGAATCATCACTGGAAAGACTTGGAACAACGCGATGTTAGCTTTCACACTCTCTTCGATCGCTCCGCCTTTCTCGATTCGATACCCTGGTGGTAAGTTTTGAATGATGTCCGCCAGCTTGGGATAAATGCGGTTGGTGATATCGGGTGCTTGAACTCCATCGGCTGGATCAGCGCGAACAGTGAGCATGGTTTCCTGGTTTCGACGCCAGAGGATCGGCGACTCTAGTTCATATGAAACCTTCGCGACCTGCGAGAGGGGAACCGCTCTGCCTGTGCTTGTAAAGAGAGATAGGTCGGGTAACGCATCCAACTTTAATCGCTCGTCTGGAACAGCTCTCGCGACGACTTCCACGGACTCTGTCCCTTCACGGTACTGAGCTATCGGTACACCGGAAAGCAGCGTCTGCAGGTTCGACGAGATCTCTTCGGTATTCAATCCCATCGAGCGAGCTCGGTCCTGGTCGACTATCAAACGTATCATCTTCGAGGGCTCACCCCATTCCAGATTCACGTCGATGGCAGCAGGTTCTGTTCGCATGACGTCACGTACCTCGGATGCGATCTTGTAGACTTGATCGCGATCAGGGCCTATCACTCGGAATTGAACTGGAAAGCCGATGGGTGGACCGAAATCGAGGCGAAGGATACGAAGACGTGGGCTGGCGAATCTAGGATCGGCCGCAACATCCGCCAGCAGTTTTGCCCGAAGCCTTTCTCGCGCGGCAACGCCTGACGTCTGGACTACAATCTTTGCAAAGCTCGGATTCGGCAGATCGGGATTGAGTGCCAAGAAAAATCGTGCTGATCCAGATCCTATATACGAAGTGTAATGCAAGACATCGAATTTCGAGTGCTCTAGCTTCGCACAGTGCAACCAAGCCGAAGCGACAAAAAGTTTATGAAAGAAAGTGTCATTCGGCTCTACGGGGATTTCCTCGGGCCCTAGTTCATGCTTAGCGATGAGTTCTTCGAACTGTTGCACCATCGTTGAAGTCGCTTCGAAAGAAGACCCTTCCGGCATTTTGACGTCGACCATCAATTCCGGTCGAGACGAGCGTGGAAAGAACTGCTGTTGGAGATTGGAGAAGCCAATCATCGACGCAACAAAGGCAATGAATGTGACAAAGATAATCTTCCGAGGATTGCGAACACAGACCGTCACAATCCACCGCAGCAGACGGTAAAATCGGCTCTGATACGTTGCGCTCAACGAATGACTGTTATCGTCTGCATGCCTTTCCGGCAAAAGCTTGACGCCGAGATACGGCGTAAAGACAACGGCGACAAACCAAGAGGTGATGAGCGAGATACCGACGACCCAGAAAATTCCGCCTGCGTACTCGCCCGCCGCCGAGTTTGCGAAGCCGACTGGCAGAAACCCGGCAACCGTGATCATCGTTCCAGACAACATGGGCAATGCGGTCGAAGACCAAGCGAATGTCGCGGCTTCGACACGACTGTAACCTTGTTCCAATTTCACGGCCATCATTTCGACAGCAATAATGGCATCGTCCACTAAGAGCCCCAACGCCAATATCAACGCCCCGAGACTGATACGGTCCAAATCCATGCCAATCGCATTCATGACAACCAACGAGATCGCTAGTACCGAGGGTACGCTGAGCGCGACCACAATGCCGGTTCGAAACCCTAAGCTCAAAAAACTCACCAACAAAACGATGAGCAAAGCTTCGACAAACGATCGCAAAAACTCACCGACGGATTCCTCCACGACTCCGGGTTGATACGCGATGGAATCGATGCTCACGCCGGCTGGAATCTCTGACTGGACGACCTCCATGGCTTTCGCGAGGGACTCGCCCAACGCAACAACATTTCCACCTTTACTCATTACAACCCCAAGGGCAACGGAAGGCTTTCCGTTGTATCGCACAGCAAAGTCTGGCGGGTCTTGATAACCCCGTCGGACTTCTGCGTGATCACCAATTCTCAAGGTTTTGCCATTCGCTTGGATGGGGACGCTGTTGATGGACTGGACTGCATCAAAGGCGCCATCGACTCGTAAATAGATTCGGTCGTTTTCGGTATCGATCTTTCCAGATGGAGTCAGCGCGTTTTGCTGGGATATGTTCTCGAAAATCTGTCGAGGACTAATCCCTAAGGTCGCGAGCTTGCGGTGCGAAAATTCTACGAAAACTTTCTCGCTTTGCTCGCCGATTAAGTCGATCTTCTCGACATCGGCGACGGCTAGTAAACGCTTCCGCGCCGCTTCCACGACTCGCTTGAGTTCCGCAGCGGAATAATCGTCGCCGGTGAACGAGTAGATGGCCGAGTAGACGTCACCAAACTCATCGTCAACACTGGGGCCAATCACACCCCTCGGCATGGAATGCTGGATGTCGCTCAGCTTCTTTCGAACTTGGTACCAGATATCGTCGACTTGCTTGCGTGGAGTCGTATCGCGAAGCTGAACGAGAATCAACAATCGTTCTGGCAGACAATAGGTTCTCAAATAATCAAGGTGAGGTGTCTGCCGCAGTTTGTCTTCGATACGTTCGGCGACTTGCCGCTGTAACTCTTCTGCTGTTGCACCTGGCCAAGAAGCGGATACGATCGCAGTCTTAATCGTGAAGGAAGGATCCTCGGCCCGGCCCATCTGAAGATATGCCTGGAACCCAGCGGCACACGATGCAAGAATCAAGAACAGAATGAACGAAGGGTGAGTGACCGCCCATCGCGACAGATTGAAGTTCTTGGCAGCGTTCATGGAAGCGACTCCCAGACTCGCACCCGTTGTTTTTCATCCAGCTTTTGGACACCTGCCGAGACGATGCTTTGTCCGATAGCCAAGCCCTCCGAAACAACGATTTCGCGGTCGCCTACCATCGAAATCTTAATCGGTTTTGCAGTGATGGAACCATTCTCTTTATCGAACACCCAGACTGTCGGCATATTGTCGCGTTGGAAGACAGCGGTCGCTGGAATAGACACTTCGTTTTGAACTGAGCTGTTAGACCATTCGACGGTTGTCGTCATCCCTAGTTTGACTTCACGCGGCGGATCGAGCAGCGTAAATCGACTGCGAAACGTGCGCGTTACTGAATCTGCAACGGGCGAAATCTCGCGGAGTTTTGCAGGAATCGCCAGCGTTGGAAGCGACCAAAACCTTGCGATGGCATCTTTGGGCCGCTCGCGAGGGATTCGATTCTCGGGAATGTCGATGACGGCCTCCAGTTCATCGGTTTGTGCAAGCTCTGCGACCCGAAAGCCTGCCGTTACCACTTGGCCAGCTTCAGCAGAAATTGCGGTGATCACGCCGGATTCGTCGGCTGACAATCGGCAATACATGAGTTGATTCCGCGCGAGCTCTAATTGTTTGAGAGCACTCTGACGCTGACCTACCGCAATCGCACGCTCCGCTTGCACTCGTTCGAATTCGGATTCGCTATTCGCGTTGACTCGACGGAGCTCCGCAGCTCGGTCCGCATCCGCGCCTGTTCTTTGAACCGTTGCTTCCGCGACATCGAGATTCGCTTGAGCCGTTCGCAGTTGTAATCCGAAATCTTCGGGATCGAGATCGAAAAGCGGAGCTCCTTTGACAACACTCTGACCAACCTCCACGTATCGCTGACGTATTTTTCCGTTCACGCGAAACGCAAGGTTGATTTCACGTCGAGCTCGTACAACACCCGTTAATGAACTGATCGATGATTTCGGCATAACGCTTCCAACAACGAATATGCGTACCGGAATCGGCAGTTCGGCACGATCGATAGCTGGTGGTTGCGTTGGTTCAATCAGCGTTCTCAAAGTCGAAACATAGTTGAGGAACTCTTTCGATTTCGATTGGATCGATTCCGTCGAAAAATAGGACTGGCTCGCCGCTGTATTTCCACTATCGGAAACCGTGGTCTGACGCGTTTTCCAGTTGGCCACCATTGTCGTGCCGACAACACCCATCGAAACCAGTCCTAAGCTCGCGAGAACGCGATAGAACAACCGGGATCGTTTGACTCCCGAATTCTTCGACTGGCTGGTTAGTAATGGACGAAGCGTCATCATTTGTTTGAAGTCATACCTGATCGAATTGCTTTTTCAGTTGCGATGCGAGCTGATCCATCAACAAGTCATGCTCGTCGAAGGATAAAAATGGTTTCCAGCCGAAGCCATTCATCAAAATACAACAATGATGTCGTATGGCCTTGGGAGCATCCGGGATACCGAGTGACGAAAGCGATGGACTTGTGGCCGCTAAAACTTGG
>JANPLJ010000314.1:0-6385 GCA_031426475.1 Pirellulaceae bacterium
CCGCGGGAAACTGAAGTGTCAGCGGACGGAGCCGCTGCCCCACATGTCGCGAAGCGAAAGGCCACAATCATTCGTTTGCGGCCTAGAAGTGAAAAACGACTTTAGAAACAAAGTCTCATTAGTACGGGCTGTCGGCGATAACTTCGCCTTTGTCGCGCGTCGACATCGACTGCCAGGTTGCTAAGTCGACGGAGTCACCGATGAAATGAATGGCACCGTCCATCATCAGCGAATGCACACCACCGACGTGATAGCTTCGGCTGGTGACGGCGCTATAGGTGCTCACGGTAGCAGACTTGCCTTCCTGCTGGTTTGTCCAATCGGCCGCGTAGCTTTGCCCGCCAACAACGCACTTGACCGAGGCGTTCGGCCCAAACGTCGTCGTGAATGCGGTTTGATGAGCGCGTCCATCGACCCATTCAGTATGTCCTGAATCCGATTTGAATTCTCCGCCTAAGCCGCATATCGCGTTGATCGCAGTCGGCATCGGAACAACACCAGGGATTGCGGCGTTTCGGTAGTAAGGCGAGTAGGCGCGCGATTCGGCCATCGCGATCGTGTTACTTGTTCCATCCAAAACCGCGTTCAATCCGAAAAACTGTTCTGGATGAAATATTCCGTCGCCGACTTCTTGCGTCGCTGGATTCCAAACGAGCCAAGTTCCGCTATTCACCACGTAATTGAGTGGGAAATGCTCGCGAGTTCCGGTCGACGACAAACGCACTCTCGCATTCGGTTCCGATGGGCAAATATACATTGGTACTCGATACTGGCTGAGCCGAACATTTCCAGCGGCCGAGGTTATGTAAGCGCTACCGTAGCTTTTGGAGAAGTCGATGTGAACGGCCAAGTTGAACTGCTCGAGGAACGGCAGCAACCGCGATTGGGCCGACCACCCGTCAGCACTGTTGGAGATTTTAGACCAACTCGCGGGGAGCGTCTGGTATGTATTGTGATAGTTGTGTAGCGCGATCCCCAATTGCCGCATGTTGCTCGAGCACTGCATTCGTCGGGCGGCCTCTCGAGCCTGCTGGATGGCCGGCAAAAGTAGCCCGGCGAGAATTCCTATAATCGCGATCACCACTAAAAGCTCAACCAACGTAAATCCGGCTCGTCGATCGCCATGTTTCGCTTGACTCATTCTTGAACTCCTATCCGAAAAGCAAAGGGGATGATTTTGGTTGCTACTGAGACTCAGTTTCAATAGTTTTTATGGAATTAGCGACTGCACGTCAAGCTGGGAGGGGATAATTTCGTGGAATTCGGAGCGAGGGCGCGCTCAAGACTTAGATTTTAGGTAGCCGAATTCGTCAGAATTCGGACGCAGCTCGAAAGGCGATGTCTACTGTGCTTCATCCGAAGTCTTACGACATCGGCTACGGATGGAAACCCAAGATTTAAGTTGGTCGACGCACTCGGGGCTCGCGGTTTCATTGGCTGGAGCATCGATTGTCAGCGGACGGCGCCGATGAACCACGTTTCGCAGAGGGCGTCTGCAGAAATAAAAAAACACCGTAGCAGTGGGAAAATTTGCCGGAGGTCCTCTCCCTCCCCCAACAAATCTACTTCACCGCTACGGTGCTCAGGTGGCTTCTTAAGAGGTGTCGGGGAGCACTCTTGTTTCCAAGTGAACTCCCCAACTTGACCTCAGTGAAAGCGACTGATTGCACTTGGCGCGCCAAACAGACCAGAAAAAGAATATTTTCCTCAACGAGCCTGATACGAGGTCGTAAAGTCAGCGTATTCGCTTCATTTATTCAAAGAAATTCTAGGACTGCCATACAAGGCCAATCTCGTCATTCATACCTTGCCTATGAAGAAGGCAAATCGTGCGTAGTTCGGTGGCATTTCTGCGCATTTGCTAGCGTTTCGACGGAAGGCAAAATCGTTTCTTTACATGCGGGGCGAAGTCCGGCATACTTTGCACGACAGGGTAACGGATCTTCAAGGGACATCTTTCGAAAGCGCGGTACGGATGCAACCTGCACGAAAGTCACGATTGGCTGTTTGCGAGATATCGACGTATCGATGGACGTTCGAGGAAGACGTTTTTCGATACCGACAACTCGGATTCGACGCGATTGGCATTTGGCGATACAAGTTGAATGAGTTCGGCGAGGAAAAGGCGATGGAGTTGCTTGCCGAGAATCAAATGACTGTTTCTTCGCTGCATTGGGCAGGAGGATTTACAGGTGGCGACGGCAGGACGTTCCGCGAATCAATGTTCGATGCCTTGGATGCAATCGACGTTGCGGCAAACCTCAACGCAGGATGTTTGGTTATCTTGACGGGCAGCCGTGGAGGGCACACTCGAAATCACGCTCGCCGCATATTAACGAAAGCCCTTACCGAGCTTGGCGAAGCGGCAATGGCCAAAAACATTCAGCTTGCTGTAGAGCCGATGCACGTCGGCTGTGCTCATGATTGGACCTTCTTGACAGAGCTACCTGCAACACTCGATATCATTTCTGACATTGGCAATCCAAACGTCGGGATCGTATTCGATTGCTACCACATGGCGCATGATCCAAACGTCGTCTACTGGTTGCCAGAAATTGTGCCATCGATTCGATTGGTGCAGATGGGAGACTCCAAGGCGACACCGATGGGTGAACAAAACCGTTGCATGCTGGGAGAAGGTTCGTTGCCGTTGCCAGAAATCGTTCGCACGCTTGAAACAAACGGTTATCAAGGTGTCTACGAAATCGAATTACTGGGAGAAGACATCGAGCATATCGACTATCGTGATATACTCGATCAAGCGGGGGCAACGTTGCGAGGTTGGTTGGTGCCGGTGGGTTAGTACTTCGTCCAACTTTAGATTTTGGGTTTCAATTCGTAGCCGATGTCGTAAGACTTCGGAGGAAGCGCAGTAAACATTGCCTTTCGAGCTGCGTCCGAATTCTGACGAATTCGGCTACCAACCCTAAAATCGAAGTTGGATGAAGCACTAAGAACTTCTCACCATTGCGCGTCGAGGCATTGGGTCGAATCCATAGCGAGTTAATCGCTGCCCTTGTCTACTTGAGTCGCCACCAAGATTTTTTGTCGGATCGCTCGGGTTGGCTTTGACTAACATCGCCGGAAGCAGCCAACTCGGCTCGCGCCTTGGATTCGGCATTTCGGTAGTAGACGCGTCCGGCGGTCGGCCTAGGATTCATTGCAACCGGCGCTGAGATCCAATTTTGCCGCGAGGCTTCATCCAGCCAAACGACGATGTCGTTGTAGGTTGCTCCGATCGTACGAAAGCCTTCAACGACGCTCAGCACGTCGGGTGACACGATGGCCGTCAAGTCTTCGTCGGAAGGTTGGAATCGAACGAGCCGGATTTTTCCATCTGGTTCACCTCGCATGGTGAGTCTCGCGTTCACTTCAAAAAACGGCATTTGAACGCCGCAGTTGTCTCCGAAGACAGCAATCTCGGGACGTTCCTGCAGCGAAACAGTGACCAACGACTTTTCACTTGGTACTTGAATGACGTGGACGAGATCACCAATGCGCGTCCCTTGTGCCATGGCATCCTGAGGATCCCGACGACGTAATGCTAACAGAGCTCCATAGCGTAGTTCCGGCTCGTCTTCTTGAAGCAATTGCTCCAATGCGTCTTTGGCTGAGTGATGTTTGTGCAATTGCAAACCTGTCAAACAAAGCGGTCGAAATTCAGGAACCTTTTTAGCAAGCTCTATCAAAACGGGTACAGCTGGGGGATGATCGAGGTACGAAAGCGAATACGCTGCGTAGAATTGGATCTCGGGATTGCCGCTTTGCATCGCTTCTTCAAGTGCGGGGATTCCTTCTTTCCCAACGGACTCCAACTCGAGGCATGCTTGGCGAGCCGCAGTTGGCTCGGCCATTAAGCTCCGGCATTTCGCGAGCCTCGCTCGTCTTTCATCGGGTTCTTCGATAAAGCCAATCGCAAGGATGGAGTCGGTATAGTGTTGGATATCCCATCGATGTCGGGCTGGAACCTCTAGTTGAATGACTTTGTCATTTTTGGCTGTCGCGACTCCTTTTCGTTCCGCACCATCGTAAAAGGAATAGTGGTCGTTAATCGCTCGACTCATGGCGGCCGAGGTCGTCACGTGTTTCAATGTGTCGCGGATGCGAATGAAGAAACTTCGCGACTCCAGGACCCTGGCTCCTCCTAGCACGACTGCGGAACGGTTGTTTAGCTCTTTCTTTGTCACACTTGCTGGCAAAACAACCAGCGATCCCTGCGCGCGGGCTTTGAGATCGCTTTGCTTTACCGAGCCACCCAGGAACTGCATTTCGAGAACTCGCGATGGCATCAACCATCCATTTCTTAGACTGGTTGCTTCACAATGATCGGCAACCTCGACAAGTACGTCGACGTTTTCGCCCTTGGCGCACTCCGGCCCAACGAAAACGCGGAGTTGAGCCAGGGCCGTGGACTTCGATCCCAATACCAGATTTGGCGAATCGACACCTTCGGTTCGCATCTCTTGAAGGATGAATTTTCGTTGACTGCCGGGGCGCACGTCACCTCCGGTGTCCATCAAACCGTTGACGATTCCAAATCCTTCATACTCCCGCAGGTCTGTTCCACCGATAGCCGCGGCCTCGCTGATCAGTCGGGGCTTTTCTTCGCTTTGAAGTACTTCCTGGATCGCGTCACGTCGTCGTTGAAGCTCCGAATCCGGTTCTTTTTGAGTCCACGGCGCACTGCAACCGGCCATCCCCAGATAGCCGACGATCAGAATACTTCGAGTAAAGAGCCGCATGAATCGACCATCCTAGTGCTACAAAACCTCAAGACATACGCAGTGGATTAGCGAAATAGAATGGTCTAGGTCAAGAGAGTAACCGGATGGGAGAACCAAAAGGCAGCGCCGCTAGGGATTTTTCTATTTGATTTCCAAGGGTTCTGGCGTAGCCGCGTTCGTCAGAACGTGGATGGAAGCGCCAACTCTCCACATTCTGACGAATGTGGCTACGTAAAATCCCTAACGGCGTTGCCCAAAAGGGTACATTGATCTGCGACCCCATCAGACTAGCGCTGTCAAAACCGGCTCTTCCGCGACTTCCTTGCGACGGGATTTCGGCGCTTCCTTTTCCTATTCCCCCTAGTCCCCCCCGAAGGTCCGCAGTGGATGCGAGATAAGTTATGGCCGACCCATGGACTTTGGCCGTGTTGGCTGGGGGTACAAACAGCAATTCTCGGGGCAGACGTCATGATTCGGTCCGAACGGTCCCAACGCGGGCCGTTCGGCACCTGGCGTCATACGTTCGACGATGAGTTCGCGGATCATCGAAACGAAACGCGGATGAATGCCTACCGATGGCACGCGGTAAAAATCAATCTGCTTCTCTTTGCAAAGCTTGGCAACTTCGTCATCTAAGTCGTACAACACTTCCATGTGATCCGAAATGAAGCCGATCGGCTGCGCGACCACGTCGGTTAATTTCTCCTGCTCGTGCAACTGTTCTATTCGATCGCCGACGTCGGGCTCTAACCATGGTTGGTGCGGCGGTCCCGAGCGGCTTTGAAAGACCAATTCCCATCGCGAATGCTGGGCTTGCTCGGCAACCAATCGACACGCTTCCATCAACTGAGCTTGGTATCGCGAATTGTCAGCCATACTCATCGGGATACTATGGGCGCAGAACAAGACCGGTGTATTCTTGCGTCTTGCAGTCGGGACTCTTTCGAGCGTGCTTCGAAGCAACTCGGCCTGTGATTCAATGAATCCAGGATGATTATAGGCCATTCGAATCTTGTCGACCGTCGGTGCGTCGGGCCCAACTCTATCTCGAGCAACTGCGACGTTCTCTCGATATTGTCGGCATCCGCTATAGCAGCTAAACATGGAAGTAAAGAATGCCAATGTTCGTTTGTGACCATCGGTGACCATCTGTCGAAACGTGTCTTCCAGCAGCGGTGCCCAATTGCGATTCCCCCAATAGATCGGAAGGGAAATTTGATGCTTGTCCAATTCCACTCTAAGAGCATCAATCAATTCTCGGCACTGCTGATTGATCGGGCTGACACCGCCAAAGTGTTGGTAGTGCTCGGCAACTTCCAGCATACGCTCGCGCGGTACATTCTTGCCTCTCAATACGTTTTCAAGAAACGGAATGACGTCGTCAGGACCCTCTGGGCCTCCAAACGATACGATGAGCAAGGAATCGTAGGGTGGGTTTGTCGGGGCGACGTCAGCGTTCGCGGTAGGGTCAATCATGAGAATTTGGCGGAGAAATAATCGTAAGGAACAAGCAGGAAGCCTAGCTAGAAAACGCCACTTTGAACGAGTGAATTTGTCGCAAACTCGTTGGAGTACAGCCTTTAGGCGCAATGCATGTCGAACACTCCACAAGCGGCTAAAGCCTGTACTCCAGCGCAATGTGGCGCTGACGTACTAGGCTA
>JANPLJ010000315.1:0-1840 GCA_031426475.1 Pirellulaceae bacterium
CTTGTTCCATCCAAGTTGCCGATATCACACCTGCGCGGATATTTCCAGCGAAGGCAAATACGACACTTAGGAAAGTAAGGATTTTGACGAACATGGCGTTCAGTGTAGCATTTCCATGAAGCTGATGCAAGCATTTTCCGACAAATTTCCGAATCTATCGGGGGGAAGCTTGGGCCTGGGGGAACCAGGCCGGAGGCGTTGAGCCAAGGGAAAGAACCGTCAGGAAAAGGGCTGCGAGAGGCGGTGTATCCAACAAAGAGTCAAACATGGCTACAGCAAGGGTCCCAAGCACGCTGGCCATTAGAACGCTGGCTAACGAATCTGGGAGCGGCAGAGTCAGGCGACTGTTGACGCAAAACCACCAGTAAAGGATGACCAGGAAAGCAGCGATACCGACCAGGCCGTGTTCAACGAGAAGGTGTACCAGTACATTCTTTGAATGCCAAAGCAGATGGTCGTCGCTGCTGAAGAACCAACAGGACGAACCATTTTCAAACGAGCCATTCCTCAATAATTCCCCGGAAACGTCATTCTTTTCCAGGGAAACGCTCGAAATCTCGACGTTTCCTTGGCCGCTGGCGTGGTAAATGGAGAAGACGGTGGGGCGAAGATCTATAGAGCCCCATCTCATGCGAAACGTGGGCATGATCGTTTTGGCCAGCGGCAACGAAATGATTCGCTCTTGCCACGTATTTTCGAGGTCCCCGCCCAAGTCGATCTGAATTTCACGGCAATCATAGGATTTTAGGAGAGCTTGCTTGCAAATCGTGATCGCTAGCCGCGCATCGCCATCGATTGCTCGCGCTCGGATTCTACACGTTGTTGGCTGATCGGTTACCGATGAGATCCATTGCTGCAAGTAGATCGGCCAATGGGGCGATATTCGAACCACACCGGAGTCCAAGGGCTGCCAAGCCAGCGGAGGGAAGGACTTCGTTTGTCGTCGCGCTTCTAAGCTAGGGAATGTCCCGATTCCGTTTCCAAGTAGAAGGCTCGACCACGATTGCCCCGAATCCGCGATCGAGTTCCTCCAATGGCTGACCCGCGTTTGCCAATCGGAATATACGAAAGAAAATCGAGTTCGGATGGCGTCGCCTTTCCATGCCGCATAAACAGCCAATCCTACGATCAGCATGCTCGTCAGCGCGTAGGCCAAGTTTCGCCAGCGTTTTGGATCACGAACCAAGCTTGGTCGCGTGACATTAGCCAACGTTAAGAAGAGGACCGTCGCCAACACGACCACTAGCGTCGCTCGAGACATCGTCGCCAACGCAGCGTATACGCCAAAAAGCACTAGCACCAGCGTGTAGGCCTTACCCCATCGGGTTCGTTCGTGAAATCGAAAAAACGCGAATGGAATCGCCAACGATAGAAACGCGTCAAGGTGTTGGCCGCCGATATGCATCGAACTGAATGGCCCAGTCGCCCGAAGCTCACTCGAAAAATTGAGGAGCCCTTCAAAAGCCATCCGTTCAAGAAGCACGATCCATCCAACGCCCAAAAGTGTCAGTTGCATTCCGTTCGCGAACGCGCGATGGATCGTCGCTCGAGGAGTACGCGAGCACAGCATCATCGCAAAAAACAAAGCTCCCCATCCGAAGCCACGACTGATTCGGATTGCGTTCCAGCGACTAAAGTAAATGGATAGTTGATCGCCCCATTCCGTTGGAGGAAGAGCAAGCCAACCTATCCAGAACGCAAGAATACAGCTAATGAACCAAGCTCCCACGCCCCAATTCTGTCCTCGGGACAGCGAATGCTGTATCGGGGGTAGCGTGGAAGAAGTCCATAACGTGCTGCCAGCCATTGCAAGCAAGAGCGAATCCGTTGCTTGGACGAC
>JANPLJ010000316.1:0-2369 GCA_031426475.1 Pirellulaceae bacterium
GAAGTTTCCCGAGGCTGTCCATTCACCTGTGAGTTTTGCCTGTCGTCACTTGAGATTCCTGTACGACTGATAGAGCTGGAACGGTTTCTTGAAGCGATCCAGAAATTGCTCGATCGAGGCGCACTGCAATTCAAATTTGTCGACAGAACGTTCAATCTCAACCTTCGCGTCAGTCGTGCCATCTTGCAGTTCTTCCTCGATCGTTTCCAAGAGGGAATGTTCTTGCATTTTGAGATGATCCCCGATCGATTGCCGGATTCGCTCCGAGAATTGATCTCGCAGTTCCCGCCGGGTGCGCTCCAATTCGAGATCGGCATCCAATCGTTTGATCCAGAGGTGGGGAAACTGATCAGTCGAGCTCAAGACAACGACAAGCTCGAGGCAAACTTCCGATTCCTCCGCGAGAAAACAGGGGTCCATATCCATGCGGACTTGATCGTCGGATTGCCCGGCGAGTCGCTCGAAAGTTTCGCTTCCGGTTTCGATCGTTTGTTTGCGTTGCGTCCTCAAGAAATCCAAGTCGGCATTCTGAAGCGGCTCCGCGGGACACCGATCATACGACATGACTCGGAGTGGCAGATGGTCTACAGTCCACATCCACCCTACGAGATACTGAGTAGCCGCTTGCTCAGCTTTGAAACGATCCATCGGCTGCGTCGCTTCGCGAGATACTGGGACTTGATCGGCAACAGCGGCAATTTTGTCCATACCCTTCCACTCCTATGTGGAAACAATACCTCCGCCTTTGAACAGCTCAGCCACTTCTGCGAATGGCTCTATCGACGCAATCAACGAATGTACGGCATCGCCCTCGTGCGACTCTTCGAGTTAGTTTTTGAATACTTGAGCCAGGTCCGAGGTTTTGACGCGCAGCAAGTCGCCGAGGCCATGTGGAGCGACTATGCGCGCGGAGGAAGACGAGAAAAGCCAGCTTTTTTCAAAGGTTTTGACTTGGTCGCGCCAGAGACGGTTGCGTCATCGAAATCACCAGCACAATCACGTCAAGTCCGACATCTCGAAACAAGTTGAGCAATAGCAGACCAGCCCATCGAGTAGCCCATGGTTGCAATCGACGGTATATTAGTCCTTTTCCTCCCGCCTGATTTTCCGGTAGCCGAATTCGTCAGAATTCGGATGCAACTACATTATGAATGAGAGCAACTCCTATGAGCATGAATAGCAACTCGCGTCGAACTTTCATGAGTACGATGGCGGCCAGTGCAGCCTTTGCGACCACCGCTCGCTTATCCCCTCTGGTGTGTGCAGCCGGACCGTCGAACATGCGATTCGGATTGGTAACGTATCAATGGGGTGAACACATGGATTTGCCTGCGTTGATCGAGGCATGCCAAAAGTCGGGACTCAAAGGCGTCGAACTGCGAACGGAGCATAAACATGGCGTCGAACCATCATTGTCCCCCGAACAGCGTGACGAAGTTCGACAGCGGTTTGCCGACAGCGGAATTACGCTGGTTGGCTACGGATCGAACGCTGAATTCCATTTGGATGATCCGGCAAAATTGAAAGCCAACATCGAACTGACCAAAGACTACATTCGACTTATGCACGATTGTGGTGGTGGAGGCGTGAAAGTCAAACCGAATGGGTTTGTCAAAGAGGTCCCTCGAGAAAAAACGATTGAACAAATTGGCAAAGCCCTGAATGAAGTCGCTAGCTATGCAGAAGGCTTCGGGCAGCAGATTCGAGTCGAAGTCCATGGAAAGGGAACGTCGGAATTGCCAGTCATCCGGGACATCTTCAAAGTAGCCGATCACCATAATGTAGGCGTCTGCTGGAATTCGAATGCCGAGGATCTCAACGGAGAAGGTCTCGACGCAAATTTCAAAATGGTGAAAGACCGATTCGGTTCAACGTGCCATGTCCGCGAGCTAGACGACAAAAACTATCCATACGCAGCCTTGTTCAAACTCTTCCGTGCCATCGACTATGAAGGCTGGATCCTCCTGGAAGCACGTACCAAACCCAGTGATATTGTGGCAGCCATGTCAACGCAAAAAACGCTATTCGATCAATTGATTGCCGGTGCGTAAAGACTCCCCTGAAAACATCGGGGTCTTCAGGAACTTTAGTGGCTCACGTATTGCGACGATAGGAAGCCAAATACTCGGCGACAGTTCAAGGAACGAATTCAAGGGAATAGGCGATGGGTGCTTGCACCCTTCGCCGCAAGGTTTAGCGTACTAGTCGCCGTAGGGTTTAGCGTACTAGAACGACATCCTAAAGATGACAATTCTTCGCTGATCGCCGGTAAGTTGACGCTCGTTGACGCTCGTTCCCAGGCTCCTGGATTGGGAACGCACTGTCTTGGAGGCTCTGCCCGCCGCTCTAAACATCTTTTCAATTCCTTC
>JANPLJ010000317.1:0-1680 GCA_031426475.1 Pirellulaceae bacterium
TCCAGCAGCACAAGCGGGGCTGGTGCCGCAGCGACTTTGGGGGACGTAACCTGGAACCACCGATTCTTCTCGACCGATCTATGGATTTCCCCTGGCGGCGATTTCGGACCGACCAGCGGTACTGGCACCATCGGCATCGTAGACAATACCCTTTATAACTTTACCTCCCAGCCGGGCATGGTCTCCGACGTACAGAATTGGCTCAATGCTCCGGCATCGAATTTTGGATGGATTCTGAAGGCAGCGAGCGAGTCAACGCCGCAAAATGCCAGGGAATTTGCCTCCGGTGAAAGCGTGGCGACCAGCCAACGACCAACTTTGCTGATCGACTACACCGCGATCCCCGAGCCCGGATCGTTGACGCTCATGGGACTCGCCGTGATGCTAATATCTTCGAGCCGCCAACGTCGCCAACGGTAGAGGGCTGCGACACCGCGTCATTGCTTGATGAATTAGGTCGAATTTCGGCACTTCTCGCTGATCGCCGGTACGTTTTGCCTGCTATCGTACTCGTACTCGATGGAACGGTTCGAATCGAGTACAAGTACCGCTTATGGCTGAGTACGAGTACGAAAAGCAAAGGAACTTGCTCGAAGAATCGTATCTGAGAGCTGGCGATTAGGACCCGTCCCAACGGGACAGCCCTATGTCAGCCCAGGGCAAAGCGCAAAGGCGAACGCCTTGGAGCGTCGCCCTTGTTACATTATGTCCCTGATCATCCTAGCCCTGTAAGGGCGGCCTAGATCGAAAGCATTGGTAAACGGCCGCCCCTTCAGGCAACGCGGTGAAGCATTTTATGTAGCCACATTCGCCAAAATGTGGAGAGTTGGCGTTTCCATCCACGTTCTGACGAACGCGGCTACGCCAGTACCCTCGTAGCCGAAGTCGTCAGACTTCGGGCGAATCGACGTGGTCGCAGGTATTTCGCGATTCATCCGAATTCTGACGAATCCGGCGACGCTTTTCGCAAAGGCGAGCACGAAAGAAATGTGGCATCTTTCCATAAAAAGCTTGCGAAAATAGGCAATCCCGGTACACTCAAGGGAGTTTTCCTATTCGTTAGCATCCGGTTTATCGGAGTTTCCTCGTCGTTGCGGTTGTTACAATTCTTTCTGTGACGGCGATGAAAAGACGCTTCGAAGCCAAACCTTTTTTGAAATTTTGTTTCGATATTTGGCGGTCGTCGTCGGTATTTTTGACTCATTCAATGTATGCGCGAGCTATGTGGCCTGAGTAAACGGCCACATGAAACTTGCGATAGCGAGAGATCATGAAAAACAGCTTAGTGTTTGTTCTATTGTTCGGAATGCTTCCCGGCGGGATGCTGGATACGTTTGCCTGTGCCGGGATTATCATGCTCAATCCCGACAGAGATAATTCAATGTTTGCGGAGAATAACAACAGCAACGGGACCGGCGGTCTTTTTGTTGGCGTTACTGCGGGATCAGGCGGCACAACCCTCCGACGTGCCTTGGTGCGGTTTAATGTTGCGGGCATTCCAGCAGGCTCAACCATCAACTCGGTCACGCTCCGCCTAGAACGTGTGATCGCTGGTCCTTCGTCAGGTGCGGACGTACTCTCGCTCCATAAAGTTACAGCAGATTGGGGCGAAGGAACGTCGTTTGGTATCGGTAAAGGTGCAGCTCCAACAACGAATGACGCAACATGGAACTCACGATT
>JANPLJ010000318.1:0-3767 GCA_031426475.1 Pirellulaceae bacterium
CACCGGTCTTTCGGTAGAGCCCTGCGCCCGCTTCATACGGTGTAATCTCAAGCTCTAGTCCGGGAGTACTTTCCGCGATGTACTCTAAGACGCGAAGCGATGATTCCAGTACTTCTGAGCCAATGCCATCACCCGGTAAGGCCGCAATTCGATAAGTTCCCATTCGGTGTTTCTCTCACGTAGAACAGGCTCAAAGCCTGTCATTGAAGTTTTAAATAGATTGATTTTCGACACCTCTCGGTAATCGCTACCACGTACACGCTCGTTCCCAGCGATCCGTCGCCCAGCCTCCCCACCAATCCCCTTCGGCGATTGGTGGGGTGGGAGGGCGACATCTTGACGCGTTGGCCGGCGATGGTAGCCTTCAGTTGTGATCCCGTCGGGACGAGCCCGACGGAAATCTGTTTCGGTACTTGCAAGTCAACCACGGAACAATAGGCGAATGACCTAGCTTCCATTGTCCGCCTTGCTTTCCAAGAGCGGCTTCGTTTTGCTATTTTCAGGGAAGATGGCCGCGAGCCATTGGAAATACCGTTCAGGTTCTCCTGGCAGCGCGGCGATCTCTGACTGTGCTCCTCGGGCTTGGTCGGCAAAGGGTGTATCGTTGAATTCGACGAGGATCCTATCCAGATAGATTTTGGCCGCATTGTTTTCGCCGCGTTTCATCCGATATCGTGCCTGATCGAACAGACGTTCTGATTTCTTATAGCGGACTTCGGCGTAGGCCCGATTCAAATAGTCGCGATGTTCTTTCGCTTCCTCTGGAAACTGCTTCATGATCTGCCTGATCATCTTTTCAGCTTCATCCAACGGTTCAACGGCATACTGTGCACCTTGATATGTCTCCATCGCCGACTTCAAGCCTAAGAAGTGAGCTTCGAACTGATGAGGGCTATCCGGGTAGGTGATCCGAAGATCTTCGAAAGTGTCGCGAGCTTCTTGATACTTTTCTTTGCGAAACGCTTCGGTTGCCAGTTCCATCGTCGCGTCGTCGGCTAGACGCCCCGTCGGATTATCCAGTCGCATTTTCTCGAGCACACGCACGCCATGTCGACCGGTATCGTTCCACGGACGGCGACGGTCTGTAAAGTTGAGTTCGTAGAACGCTTTTGGATCGGCGTTGTCGAATTGGAGCCAATAGAGTGCGATCTCCATTCGACGTTGGTCGGCGCGATCGAGGAATGGCGTTCGCGGATACTCTTTGATCAAACGCACATAGAAGTCTTCGGCGTCAGGGTAGGCTTCTGCGAAGAAATAGCTTTCTCCTGCCATGAACAAGGCGTCTTGTTCGAGAGCGCTGCTTTGCCACTGTTTAGACGCCGCTTTGTATTTTTTGCCAGCTGCCTTAAATAGGTCGACGCGTTCGTCGCCTTGAGCATTTTTCGCTTGTTCAAAAAGCTTATCCGCTTCGTGAAACGCTGCTCGAGCAGCCACCTTGTCGGGTTCTTTCGGCCCCAAACCGGGTACCCACGACAGTCCAGACGTGACAGAGCCGCTTTTCTTTTTCTCTGCTCGGGCGCCTTCGGGGCGAACCCAGTTTCCGTCGGAGTCTTCGTAGCTTTCGATCGAGCGCTTCGCGGCGTCATACTCCGGGAGTTTGCTCGACGATGGTCGAAAAATGCTGCAGCCAGGCAGCATCAGCAGCGACAGGCATAACGCTCGCCCTATCGAGCCAAGCCTCCCAAAAATCGATGCAGGTCGAATTGACGATTCTGGAGAGCCATGAAGGTTCGATTCATCAAATCGCGAATTTCGGGGCGCAGCACCGGTTCGATTGTTTTTAAGGGCGTCGTATCCCATGGGTTTTGCAACATCCCTATCAAGTATTCCAACGTCGCCTTCTTAAGGCGAACAACGCTACGTTCTCCCGGCAAACACGCTCGGCAGAGCACTCCACCAGATTCAATTCCGAAAGCAACGCTCTCGGCAATCACTACGCTTTCACCGCATCCCACGCAGGCATCTAAGCTGGGCATGTGGCCCAGCAATCGCAAAATATTCAATTCAAATCGCAACAAAACTTCGCCCGGCAAGTCCGTTCGATCCAAGTCTTCAAGCGTTCTTTGGGTCAGATCAAACAGCTCTGCAACGGACGAACCTTCTTCGGTCATTGCAAGCAAAAGTTCTGCAACGTAATAACCACAGTACAGGTTCAGCAGGTTCTGCTGGCTAGATCGAAATCGACGTAGAAGCTTGGCTTCCGTCAACAAATCTAAAACATCTCCCGCTTTCGCCAGGAACACTACCGAAGAGTGGGCCAGCAAATCAAGAGCAGACTCAAACGGACTACGAAGTCGCCGCGCCCCTTTGGCTATCGCGGCAATCTTGCCGAAGTCGCGAGTCCATAACGTTACGATGAGCGACGTCTCGCTCCAGGGAATTGCTCGCAATACAATCGCTTCGGTCTTTTCGCTCAGCACGCGGGATGATTAAGGTGGAAGGTAGACAGTAGACAGTAGACAGTAGTCAGTAGTCAGTAGTCAGTTTTCAGTTTTCAGTAGGCAGTAGGCAGTAGGCAGTGGGCAGTGGGCAGTGGGCAGTGGGCAGTCCGATGTCAGTTCACCGATCTCAGATTTCCAACTTACAACTACTTACTTCATTAATTCCTTACTGAAAACTGAAAACTGAAAACTGAAAACTGAAAACTTCCTCCTCTACTCCCCCATTTCTCCTAGTTGACCGAGCAGTTCGCTCATTTCTGCGGCAGCATGGAGATCGTTTTGTGATCGGGCTTCTTCGATCCCATCGCGAAGGAACGAACGGGCTTCGACAATGCGGTTGAGTTCCGCCAACTGTTGAGCCGCCATAAAGAATGCAGGCACGTAGGGCTTTGGCTGTTGCGTCAATTCCGCCAACCGAATAAGACTCGCGTCGTGATCTGATTCCTTTCTCAACTCCATCGCCAATGAATAGCGAAGAAAATCATCGGTTGGATCATCCACCAACATGGCCTCAATCCGACTGCGACGAGTGATAGCATTCATAGATAGTAAGTGTTTTTCGAGGAAGCGAAGAACTACGGGCCAGTTGGCGGATGATGGCTTGGCGTGTCGGTGGATGGCATCGTATTCGTATAGGTCGATTCGCTGCCATTGCCGCTGGACGGCATAGTGGATGTAGTCGTAGAGGATACTTCTGGGATTGGAACCGGACCAGGCGGTGTCATATCAGGTTTCGGCGTTTCGGACTTTGATGGCGGGCCATGTTTGGCTTTGGGAGCGAAGACCAGCACCATGACCGCTCCACAGATGACGGTCGCAAGAGATGCAGCAAAGACAGGATCAATCTTATCCAACTGACTCTGAAGCCACATCGACGTGAGCGTGTTCACGACTGGGGCAAAGCCAAAGACCAACGGCATCACGAAAACCGGTTTTCCGCCGCTATTGAAAGCGAGGATGATTCCAAGCGCACCAATTGCACCCGCCGTTCCCGCCGCGATAGACCAAAGCATCCCCTCGAAGTTCCATTCGCCTTGATCGATCGAAAGCAATGTTAAGGGTGCAGCTACTGCAATCGCAAAGTAGGCCAAACCGACACAGCAGAAAGGTCGCAACCGAGAGCCTCCCATTTTCATCTGGCCAAGATGAAGGACAGGTCCGTACGAGCCCCAGCAAACGATGGCCATGAGAACCGACAAACACTGTGCGACGAACCCACCGATTTTTTCTTCACTTTCCGCTTTAGTCGATTTGTGAGAGTCGCTTGTTTCGGCTGCCTTCGAACTACTATCCACTACAGCCAAAAGTCGGATTTCAGTACGACGG
>JANPLJ010000319.1:0-1674 GCA_031426475.1 Pirellulaceae bacterium
AGATGAGCAGGCAAGTCTTCTAATAATGCTGCGAGTTTGGTGGAGCTTTGAGTCATCGAGTAATATATTACGCTGTCAAGCGAATGCGTTGTTCAATTTATGAAATGCGTCGTCGAAACGAGAATTGGGCATCATTCGTAGCCGAAGTCGTCAGACTTCGGAAGAAGTGTTGGAGACACAGTCTATCGAGCCTCGTCCAAATTCTGGCGAATTTAGCTACCCTAAGGCCTGGGTCGCATTGCGATTCTCTGGTGCGAAAGCCTGGGTGCCGTTTATGACTTCTGCTTGACAATCGAGAATACTACGACCGGGGTTCAATAACGCACCAACGGATCGCTATTGTGGCTATGGAAAAGTATTTGTCGATGACCGCCGATGAAATCGATCGAATTATCCAAATGGCTTGGGAGGATCGCACTTCGTTTGACGCCATCTTGGTCCAATTTGGGTTGACCCCTGGTGAAGTCATTAAACTGATGCGAGCTCAACTGAAGCCAAGTTCATTCCGACTTTGGCGGGCTAGAACGGCAGGCCGAAAGACGAAACACGTTGCCCTTCGCGGTTTTACCTTTGGTCGATTTCGTTGTCCCGACCAGCAACGTCGTTGAGACTCTCAAGGCTTATAACGGTTCGCGAGGTCTTGATTCTATCGTGAAACGTGGACCGGGACCGGGATTGGCGTTCTTGCAGCACGCATTGCGAGCACGTTGGTAACGATGCCGACAATGAGACTTCCGATGGCATAAGCAATCGGCAGTACTGAGTACGAGGGATCTTTTGGGTGGATCGACACCATGACAAAAAGCGAGCTGGCCATAAAAGAGGTCAAGGACAATCCGAGGTACGCCAAATATCGTGCATCATTCATAGCAACATCTCCAGTAAACGAATTAGAAGAAAACTTAAGAAACTTGTTGAACAGACTTGTTCCAAACGACCTCACAGCGACTGCATGAACTATATTTCCCATCCAAACGATGCTGGCAATCCAAGCGATTCTGGCCGGTGAGATCGATATGCGTCCATCCATCACTCGCGATTCTCGGCGGAGAATCTCTCGCCCTATCTCGCGATATACTTTAGCAGCAAGGCAAATCGCCGGGCGGCATGAGCTTGGCAAATACGAAATCCCTGCGAGTCCACTTCGATAATAACCTTCTGCCGAGCGCACGATGCGTTCCACACTTGCTTGCACGTTCTCATTGCTCAAAGCATTCGAGCGATCCGCGTTCGATGCCTTTGGTAAAGTGCCGACTTGTTCTGGGAGTCCTAAATCGGTCCAGCTTTTGGGTAAATAGCTTCGACCGATGCTCCAGTCTTCTCCGACATCGCGAGCAATGTTGGTTAATTGCATAGCGATACCGAGATCGACCGCATGCTTCATCGCCGCTGGATCATGCACTCCCATGACCCGGCACATCATCAAGCCGACGACACCGGCGACATGATAGCAGTAATGAATGAGTTCTTCTTCGTCGCGAACTTGCCAAGATCGTAAGTCCATTTCCATACCGGTAAGTAGAGCCAATGCTTCCACTTTCTGGATCCCTTTGGATGCAACAAGGTCGGCTAGCCAGTTGGATGCTGGATGTTTCACCCGATGTCCATCGAAAATGCGAATGACATCCTCGCGCAGATACGACAACCTCGCTTCCGCAATCTCGTTGGTCGAAG
>JANPLJ010000320.1:0-4235 GCA_031426475.1 Pirellulaceae bacterium
GCACCGACTTCCGAAATGGCAGGAAACCGTCATCGAGCAATTGCGAATCGCAACAGACGGTCAATCAACTCGCGGTTTTATTTGCGAAGCAGGCGAGCTAACACTGATAATTGATGACCTCGATCGAAACGAAGTCTCTGGGATCATTCGCGAAATCCTGGAGGCTGCCAGCCAACCGCACGATGCGGCGTCATCGATGATCGAGACGCCTTGCATTCCAATCGTTTGCGGTATCGCATGCGTCGCGAGTCCATCGAAACGCTTTCAAATCGACCAATTGATCCATTCGGCTTGGCGATGTTTGGACGCTGCCAAACTTCAAGGCCCTGGTTCTGTGAAGTCGATTGAGGTGTTTTAACGAGGCCGAGTCGCTCCGCGACTCGGTCACAAAAAACGGCTCTTCCTGGTTCTATCGTAGCCACGTTCGTCAGAACGTGGACGGATGCGCCAACGCTCCACATTCTGACCTAGCTACATTCGCCAGAATGTGGCAACAAGTCGAGGCGGTTCACCACGTTCTGGCGAACGTAGCTACGTGCAATGAATAATCCAGGCTCGAGCAAGCTACTCACATTGATGCCACTAAAATACCTGAAGAACCCAAAAAACCAGAGTCTTGTAGCTTGACGGCTGCCAAGTGTTACTTGCGAGCCACAGGCGGCAAGCGACCAACCTTGAGTTGTCTTTCCGTGACATGTTTACCGAGGAAAGGTGGCAGAACTCGATGAACGATAACGGGAGCAGCGTTCGAGTGAACTACAAATTCACGTCCATTCAAGGTTTGAACGTGCTTTTCGGCGTACGCTTGGGGCAGGGTTATGAAGCTGGACAGACAAACGACAACGACGGCAACAAAACGAGTAACCATGGTACATCCAGAGTTTTGCAAGGTTTTGGAAAAGTGTGAATTACAACAAGCTTACAATATCTTCTAAGTACATGAGAGATATCGGCATACATTTTTGAGTTGAATGACACGGCGGAGCATTCAACTCGAATCGATTGTCGCGGTTGGGGAATACCACGAATTCAAGAAACATGAAACACCGAGCCCACTCGTCGAACGGCACTTCCGTTTGTTACACTACGCGAATGGCGAATCATCTTTTTTTGGTCGGCTATCGAGGAAGCGGCAAGTCGAGCATCGGACGTCGGCTGAGCGAAATTCTGCGGCTACCCGTCGCTGACAGCGACGACGTGGTCGAGCTGGAGGCGGGGAAATCGATTCGCGCTATTTTCTCGGACGAAGGTGAGTCCCGTTTTCGAGACCTCGAGACGCAGGTGATTCGGCGAATTGCCGCAAGCCCCGACGCGTCTATCGTTTCCCTCGGAGGCGGTGCGATCCTTCGCGAGCAGAATCGGAGCCTTATCAAAAATGGAGGCGCGGTCGTTTGGCTGCAGGCTTCCGTCGAAGAGATTGCGAAGCGTGTTGCACGGGACTTGACGACGACCGACCGGCGTCCAGCGTTAACGCCGCTTGGCGCACGCGACGAAATAGAAAAATTACTTGAACTTCGCGAGCCGATGTATCGCGAAGTAGCCGACTTCACGGTCCGCACGGATCATCGCACTATCGATGAAATAGCAATGGAAATTTCGAAATGGTTTTCTGAATTGCGATGGTCTGAGGCAAGCGAGCGTGTGGAATGATGAATTTTTGGTTAGGCTTGGACGTTGCATGGCAGATCGGATTCATCGGAGTCCTCGGTTTTCTGTGGGGGCCGATTATCAATTGGTCGATCTACAATCTGGCATATTTTCCCCGTCCGATAAGCCCGTGGCGGCGTAACCGATTTCGTGAGTCGGTCGACAAGGATCATCAACTGGCGACGATAATCGTCAACACCTCGACATTCTCGTTGAAGCATTTTCCGATCATCGGATGGTTGGCGGTTCGTCATGAAGCGCCGTTTCACGGCGCTCTGTTTTGGTTGCGTCCGTTCTGTATCGAGCTTTTTTGGCCTATCTTTCTTGCTTGGCTTTTTTGGTACGAAGTCAGCGGCAATTTGCTTCCGGCATTGGCGCTGCCTCCGGTCAACGCGATCCAACCATCATTGCACGTCCAGTTTTTGGCACATTCGATTCTTTGTTTCTTTATGTGCATCGCGACGTTTGTCGATTTCGACGAACGGACAATTCCAGATTGGATCACGATCCCTGGAACCTTTTGTGGATTGGTCGGTGCCACCTGTTTTTCCAACTGGCATCTCTGGACGTCGGCTACTGACCTGAATACGAACGCATGGCCATCGACGTTACATTACGATTCGCCTTGGAATGACTTGGCATTGACGGGAACAAAGGGATTGCTGGTCGGACTAGGATGTTTTACGGTTTGGTGCTTTGCACTAGCGGATCGCCGTCTAATCCTTCGGCGGGGGTGGCGAAAGGCAATCGCATTTTTCTTGGCTTGCCTGGTCAGGTTCCCAACGTGGAAAGTTCTTCTTGGAGTGTGGCTCGCCGGGTCGGTTGCCTTGGTCTGCGTTTGGTTCTTGCTAAGCCCTCTCGGCCAGCAATCACTCCTTAGTAGCTTGGTCGGCATGGTATTGGGTGGACTAACGGTTTGGATGGTCCGTTGGATCGCCGGGCTTGCGATTGGCGTCGAAGCGCTCGGATTTGGAGACGTTACCTTGATGGCGATGGTTGGGGCATTTGTGGGCTGGCAGCCGACATCGATTGCATTTTTCATTTCACCGATGATTGCTTTGGCTTTCGTCCTGTTGCGATATATGGTGACTGGCGACAACCAAACGCCTTTCGGACCTTACTTGTGTGCAGGGGTCCTTGTGACAATCCTGGCATGGGAAAACGTTTGGAATAATTATTGTCAGTCGATGCTGATGGTGATGGGGCCATTCTTGGCTCAACTCTTGGTGGCAGCTTTGCTTTTAATGGGCGGTTTGTTGTGGATCTGGAGGATGATAAAGCAGCTTGTCTTCACTGCTCATCATGAAAACAAGAAGTGTTAATGTTGACCCAGGGGCCTTTGCTTGGAGATATGGGGTCGTCATTGTTCGCAATGATCGCGAGTATGCGATCCATCGACGGTGGATCCCTCGAATTCCGAGTCGACTGGAAGCTTGGATCGATGCCAACTGGCGAAGGTTACCCGACAACCAGCTGAATCTGTATTACAATGCGCCCTTTCGATGCCCAGGTTTTTTGGTCCTGGCATATATTCGCGCTGGTCACCATACTTCCGTCGAAACACTGCGAAGTGGATTGTCTGTTTTAGATGAAATCGCCACGATGAAGCGAATGCAAGCGATCGTGTGCGAGGCAACCAATCCGCGACTAACGTCGCGTGTGATGGCTTATTTCGGTTATATTCGACATGCTCACCATCTAAAGGGTCAACATTATATCAAGCGGCTCACCACTGGAAACGAGTAGGCATCAGGAACCCTGGATTCCAGCAGCCTGGACAGCTAATCCATCAAGAACAGCCGAGCATGCTCGACTTCGAGCGAATCGTTTACGCCACGAGAATTGGCAACGATGGGGTACCTATCTGCCAGAGAGGCAATGGGGAACCGTACGCGAAGACTACTCTGAAGACCAAGAAGCTTGGTTTTTCTTTCCCCACGATCATGCTCGATCGCGAGCCTTTCGATGGGGCGAGGACGGATTGCTCGGGATCTGCGATCGCGAAGGACGATTGAACTTTGCGTTCGCATTCTGGAACGGGCGTGACCCAATTCTCAAGGAGCGGCTTTTCGGAGTACCGGGTCCGGAAGGCAACCATGGCGAAGACGTCAAGGAGTGTTATCACTATCTCGATGCTACGCCAACCCATTCCTATGCAAAGGGGTTATATCGGTATCCACACGCAAGATTCCCTTATGAAGAGTTGGCGGATGTCAATAAGCGTCGTTCTCGGAAGGAAACCGAATACGAACTTACCGACACCGGGTTGCTCGATGACGGACACTATTTTGATTGTGTCATCGAGTATGCGAAGGTGGGCCCTGATGATTTGTTGATGCGTTTGCAGATTTACAATCGCGGCCCGATTCCGCAAGCGATTCACGTTTTGCCGACGATATGGTTTCGCAATTCATGGATTTGGGGGTGCGAGCATGAAGGATGCACCACCAAACCGAGAATGCGATTGGGAGCAGACGGTACGGTTCAACTGGAACACGAATCACTGGGTAAGTTCGTATTTCAATGTGACTTTGGTTCCGACCAATCGAAGCCGGGGACGAGCAAGCCAACTTGGTTGTTTACGGAGA
>JANPLJ010000321.1:0-3980 GCA_031426475.1 Pirellulaceae bacterium
TTGGCCTGGATTATACGATTTTGACACGACCGGTTGAACCCTGATTCTTGTCTGGGCTTTCCCATCAAAACCTGGGCGTCGGGAAATCGTTGCGGCAAGGCAAAGGTTGGCATGCTACTATCGTAGGTGGCTTTCCGTTTCTATGATAAAATCCCCGCGATCTCGGCGGTCGCCTCCAAAAAACGAGGATTTCCCGCGAAATGACTTAGAAACCTATGATGCAACGACCTGGATTCGTCTATTTTGATCTTGGAAATGTCCTTTGTTTCTTTGACCACGAGGTATCCGTTCGTCAGATGGCTGAAGTTGCCGGGTGCGATTCAACCACGATACGGCAACTTGTGTTCGAATCGGATCTCGAGAATCGCTATGAATCAGGATTGATCACGGGTGAAGAATTTGTCGCCGAGATGGCGGAAAAACTTGGATGTTCTTTCGCTGTCGATCAAATGTTGGAAGCTGCGAGCGCAATCTTTCGCCCAAATCTGGACTTGTTGCCAGTATTGAAAGCAGTTCGTGACTCTGGAATTCCCATGGGTTTGCTTTCGAATACCAACCCGGCCCATTGGCAGTGGATTGTCCGCCAGAACTATCCAGTCGTAAACGGTTGGTTTGATCCGATTGTGCTCAGTTATGAAGTCAAGTCGATGAAACCGGCTCGGACCATCTACGACTATGCGACTCGGCAGGCTGGAGTGCCCGCCGAGCGTATCTTCTTTACCGACGATCGCGTCGATAATATTGAAGGAGCCAAGGCGGCTTTCTGGCAAGTTTCGCAATTCATCGATGCTGAATCACTTCTGCGGGTCGTTCAAGCCTGGCGGTAGCTGGCTTCCAACTTGTGGAGATACGTGGTTTTCCAGCACGGTGGACGCCTATGCGACTTGGCGTATCGCTGTTTAGCTAGGTTGTCGAGAGGGCGAATGGCGGTTACATATAAAGCTTGGCAGACCGAACATACCTGAATATCCTTGATCTATGTCCTCCGTTGCAAGCAATCGTCCCTCGAATTCCCCCGAGACACCAATTCATCTGGTGTCCGTAATTGATATCGGGGCTACGGATGCGAGGATGGCGATTGCCGAAATAGATCGTCGGAGCAATCATGTTCGATTGTTGGAGACGCTTTCGCAACCCGTCTCGCTTGGCAAGGATACGTTTGGGTTGCAACGGATTCGTCGAACATCCATCGAGCAATGTGTCAAGGTGCTCTCGAGCTATCGCAAGCTCATGATGGAGTACGGTATTACACGTCCCGAGCAAATGCGCATCGTTGCGACGAGCGCAGTTCGCGAGGCGACCAATCGGCTTGCTTTCATCGATCGAATTTTTATTGCGACGGGGATGGTTGTCGAACCCTTGGATGAAGCGGAAGTGAACCGCGTTACCTACATGGGGATTCAGCCACTTATTCGATCCTCACCCGCGTTGGTCGCATCGAAAACGGTTGTTGTTGAGGTCGGTAGCGGCAGCACGGAAATTTTGGTTGTTCGAGGTGGAAACGTCTTGCTTTCGAACACGTATCGGCTCGGGTCATTGAGAATGCTCGAGCAACTTGACAAGTTTAATACGCCACAAGGCAAGCAACGCGGTATTCTTGAAACGCAGATCCAGCGTTTTGTCGATACGATCCACGATCACATCGATAGTGACACACGTCTTGAAATAGTTGCGATCGGAGGTGACATTCGATTCGCGGCTGCCAATATTCTATCCGAAGAGGAAATCCCAGGACTCGCGCGCCTGCCTCGCGCGAGTCTGGAGGCGTTTTGGCGAAAGCTGGCCGGGATGAGTGAAGATGATATTGTCCAGCGATTCGGTTTAACATTTCAGGAGGCGGAAACAATCGGACCTGCGGTGCTAAGTTACCTGATGCTGGCGAAGCGACTTGGCTGCGATACATTGCATGTCGCATCGACTAATTTGCGAGATGGTTTGCTAAACGATCTTGCGATGCATGCGACCTGGACAGCCGAATTTCGCAATCAGATTATTCGATCGGCGATCAGCTTGGGACGAAAGTTCTCGTTTGACGAGAAGCATGCCAGGCATGTGGCTATGTTGGCAAGGAAATTGTTCGCGGATCTTCAAGCCGACCATCAACTGGATCAACGGATGGAACTGCTGCTTTACCTCGCAGCGATTCTCTTTGAGATTGGGCATTATGTGAATGTTCGAAGCAATCACAAGCACGCGATGTATTTGATTCGCAACAGTGAGCTATTTGGCCTCTCGCGCCGTGACTTGCTGCTCGTTTCCCTCGTGGCTCGCTACCACCGTCGTTCTTCGCCTCAGCCCGAACACGAAGGCTATGCGACTCTTGATCGCAATGATCGAGTGGCTGTCGCGAAGCTCGCGGCCATTCTACGCATCGCTATTGCCCTCGACGAAACTCGAGCGCAACGAGTGAGCAAAATCCATTGTGTTCGAGATGGAGAACGATTCGTCATTCACACGACCGGCGTAGAAGAGTTGTCATTAGAGCAGTTGGCGCTTCGTCAAACTGGCAATCTCTTTGAAGAAGTCTTTGGAATGAGCGTTCTTTTGCGGACTAGCCGTTCGAAATAAGCCTGAGCGTACGGCAGTGAAGCAATGCTGGCTATTGCTTTCGGACCCTTGCAAAACGCAGTGATGATATGGACACAGGGCATGCAAGTTCTGTAACGTTCGGCATGCGGTTTCTCTTTATTGCTTGCTAAGGTTTCTGAATATGGCTCATTCGTCGTTGAGCATTGCGCTGATGTCCTCCCAGTTGAACTGGGGAGGCGGTGAGCAGCTTTTGTACTCGCTGGGAGACTCGTTGCTGCGCCAAGGTCATCGCATTGTCTGGATTGCTCCCAGTACAAGTCGGTTGATGGATCGTATTCGCGCGGCCGGGATGGAAGGGTTAGAAATTTCTGGACGACATCCTAGCCCCGTTGCCATACTGAAATTGCGTAAAGAGTTGCAACGGAAGGAGATCGCGATCCTGCACGGAAACGACACGCATGCGATTTCCTGGGGAAGTATGTTGGCGATGGGACAAGAGTCTGTGAAACTCTTTGGCGTCAAGCATACCATCTTTCCGGTCGCTTCTTCTGCAAAATACAACTGGCTGGTTGACCGGATGATATGCGTTTCACGGGCCGTCCGTGACGTGTGTTTGGATGGTGGAATTCTTAACGAGCGTTTGGCCGTGGTTTACGGTGGATTAGAGCAGCCGAATTTGGATCGACTTACAGAACGCCAGCGAGCTTGCGAAACGCTCGGAATCGGAATCGAAACGCCGCTAATCAGCGCAGTTGGCAGCCTGATTCCGTGCAAAGGTTACGATACGCTCATCGAAGCTGCCGATATTTTACGCCGACGGATTGGCGACTTTCGGTTAGTCATTTGTGGCGACGGTACGATGCGAGAGCAGATTCAGAAAATGATCGACGATCGTCAGCTGAATCAGCAAGTGATCATGTTAGGATTTTGTGAAGATCCGACTGCATGGATCGCAGCAGCCGATGTTTTTGCTCATCCGACTCGAAGCGAAGGTTTATCGTTGGTGTCGATTGCCGCACAAATGGTTGGCACGCCGGTTGTCGCCTCGGAAGTTGGCGGGCTTCGAGAAGTCATTCGTTGCCAATATACATCTCGACCACTCGGATGGATCTATGCTACGCACAATCCAGAGGATCTTGCAGAACTGCTCGACAACGCTTTGAATGATCAAGCACGACGTCGGCAGATCATCAGCGACGCACGCCAATCCGCCCTTCGCCATTTTACGTTGAACCAGATGGTCCAGGGCTTCCTGGACGTGTACACAGAATCTAGTGCCAGTTTAAAGAAGGGGATTTCTCGTCGCCCCACCCGAGCTGCATAGCTTGGAATGATGCCCCGCAGCAAGAATTGCTAAATCGGCTACAATCACAGCCGAGATTGCTTGTGCATTTTGCAAGCTTGGGGCGTTTACGTGTTACTCCTAGTTGTCTGGCTGACTGATGAATTTT
>JANPLJ010000322.1:0-1470 GCA_031426475.1 Pirellulaceae bacterium
GCCAAGTAAACTTGGACCGTGAAAGTTGAGTATGGTTTCCGACGTAGCCACCGTCGCCAAGACGGTGGAAGAAGTGCCTTAGACTTACGATTTTACGAGGATTTAGAAGCTTCGAGCGTCCACGCTCTTGGCGAGCGCAGCTACGAGAGCTGGCGATCAGCGAGAAGTCTCAGAATTTCGTTGCGTTTCCATCGTCTCTCTGAGATAGTGTTGTCATTAATTTTATGGAGTACGAAAAATCATGAATCTTCCCTCACGACGTCAGTTTGTTGTTTCTTCGTTATCAGCTGCAATCCGAAAGCTCGCTTTAAATAAAACGATCGAGCGGAAGATTCTTTTCGAGAACGCCAAACGAGTCTTTCGCATTGCCGGTTGATTGTTTGTTTTTATGAAAGAAATGAAACCCATGTTGCGTCTATTCAACGTTTTGATCGCTTGGTTGTGTTGCCTATCCATTGTTCCTCCTGTGGTGTGCAACCCATTGTTGTCAGCCGATTCGACCGAGAATACGTTGCGGATCATCATCTTCGGTGCCCACCCAGACGACGCCGAGTTCAAGGCAGGTGGCTCGGCGATCCAGTGGGCAAAGATGGGGCATAAAGTGAAACTCGTATCGGTAACCAACGGCGATATAGGTCACTGGGTAAGTGCTGGTGGTCCTTTGGCGCAGCGCCGTAAAGCGGAAGTCGAAGCTGCGGCCAAGGTCATGGGTACCGAAGTGGAAGTACTCGATCTGCACGATGGAGAACTCCTACCTACCCTCGAGAATCGTCGACTAGTCACACGTGTTATTCGAGACTGGAAAGCCGAAATCGTGATCGCTCATCGTCCCTGGGATTATCACCCAGACCATCGATACGTCGGAGTCCTCGTACAAGACGCTTCGTTCATGGTCACGGTTCCGTTCTTCTGCCCCGATGTTCCATTCCTCAAAAAGAATCCAGTCTTTCTCTATTCGAGCGACGCGTTCCAGAAACCGTACCCTTTCAAAGCCGACATCGCTGTTTCAATCGACGATGTGTTTGATACCAAGGTGAATGCTGTTCATCAATTGGAATCGCAAGTCTACGAAGGTGGAGCACTGGGAAACGAGGAATTCGTCGGCAATGTCCCCCCTGCGCGAGATCCATCCGCGCGAAAGGATTGGTTACGAAAAAAATGGGAAGGGAGACAATCTAGCGAAGCGAAAAAATACCGAGCGTCGCTTCAGAAATGGTATGGAGCCGAACGCGGTGATCAGATCAAGTACGCGGAGGCCTTCGAAATTTGCGAGTACGGTCGTAAACCAACCGACGCAGAAATTCGAAAGCTGTTTCCGTTCCTCCCGCAAGAGTGACGCGGATAGGTTAGATCGGATTTTTGTAGCTGAATTCGTAACGAATTCAAGTGAATAGGCGATGGGTGCTTGCACCCTTCGCCGCCAGGTTGAGCGTACATGTCGCAAGACGGAGGTACACAGGCCGATGTTCG
>JANPLJ010000323.1:0-2530 GCA_031426475.1 Pirellulaceae bacterium
GTTGAATCAGTCGGTTCATTTCGACCGCGTACTCCATGGGCAATTCCTTGACCAATGGCTCAATAAACCCGTTCACGATCATCGTTCCGGCTTCCGCTTCGCTGAGTCCACGGCTCATCAGGTAGAACAACTGTTCTTCTCCAATTCGCGAAACACTCGCTTCATGACCGACGGTCACGTCTTGCTCGAGGATTTCGATGTACGGATACGTATCGCTTCGCGACTTCGGATCTAAGATCAGAGCATCACACACGACATTGCAACGAGACTTCTTTGCGCCTTTTTCAACACGAACCAATCCACGATAGCTGCTCCGACCGCCACCTTTGGAAATCGACTTGCTAATGATCTGGCCGGTTGTATGGGGTGCCGCATGAACGAGCTTCGCTCCCGCGTCCTGATGCTGGCCCTTGGATGCAAACGCAATTGAGAGAATCTCACCGCGAGCACCTGGCTCCAGCATATAGACCGCTGGGTACTTCATCGTTAGACGACTGCCAAGATTTCCATCGACCCATTCCATGGTTGCGTCTGCATAGGCAACGGCTCTCTTGGTTACCAAGTTGTAAATGTTGTTCGCCCAGTTCTGAATCGTCGTGTATCGGCAGCGACTTCCTCGCTTGCAGATGATCTCGACGACCGCTGAGTGCAACGACTCGGACGAGTACATCGGTGCCGTACAACCTTCGACGTAGTGAATGGACGCACCTTCGTCGACGATGATCAACGTGCGTTCGAACTGGCCCATGTTCTCGGCATTGATCCGGAAATAAGCTTGCAACGGAAAGTCAATCTTGACCCCTTTCGGGACATAGATGAACGAACCGCCCGACCAAACCGCCGAATTCAATGCGGCAAACTTGTTGTCAGTCGAAGGAATGATGGTTCCAAAGTATTCACGAAGCAAATCAGGGTGATCGCGAAGGGCCGAATCGGTATCGGTAAAAATGACACCTTGATCAGCTAGATCCTGCTTCAACGAACCATAGACGACTTCGCTTTCAAACTGAGCCTTCACGCCCGAAAGAAACTTCTTTTCCGCTTCTGGAATCCCAAGCTTATCAAAGGTGTCTTTGATTTCCTGAGGAACTTCATCCCAAGTCTTACCCTGCTTATCGGTCGGCTTGAGATAGTAGAAAATATCCTGAAAATCGAGACTGATATCGCCACCCCACTTGGGCATCGGCTTCTCGTTGAAGATCTTCAACGCCTTCAACCGATAGTCACGCATCCACTGCGGCTCGCTCTTCATTTCCGAAATCTGGCTAACGATATCTGCATCGATACCCTTGCGGGCTTTGAATACAGCCGTGCTCTCGGTTCGGAAGTCATACTTGTTTATTTCGCCAACAACATCTTGGCCAACTAGGTCCGTCGACATTTGATTTTCGTTTCTAAGAGTTTAAAGAGGGTGTTGCAATCGAGAGAATCAACCAACTAAAGCGGTCTCTTCTTTCTTGACCATCTCAGAATTCGCGGCATCCGCATCGGGATACGCTTTGCGAATTCGATCGTAGCCGCGATCATGCAGTTCGCGAGCCAACTCCACTCCACCTGTTTCTACAATTCGTCCGCCAAGCATGACATGCGTAAAGTCCGGCGGATTGTGCTCAAGCAATTTGTCGTGATGCGTGATGATGAGCAGTCCCATCTTCTCGCGTCCAATCTCGGCAATCGAAGTACTCGCCAAGCGAACAGCATCGGCATCCAATCCGCTGTCGGTCTCGTCGAGGATCGCGAACTTGGGTGCCAACATCGCCATCGTGAGAATCTCGGCACGCTTCATCTCGCCACCGGAGAAACCGTCGTTGACATACCGACGTGCGAACTCGGAGTCGATCTTGAGCTGCTCCATTTTTGAACGCAACTCCTTGCGAAACTCGCGCATCGGAATCAAGTCTTCACCTTCCTTACGGTCTGGCCGACGAACATTGGTCGCGGCATGCCGAAGGAAATCCGCCATTTTCACACCTGGAACTGCAACCGGCCGCTGAAACGCCATGAACAAGCCAGCCCTCGCGCGCTCGTCCGCCTCCATCGCAACAACGTCTTCGCCGTCCAGCGTGATCGAGCCTTCCGTGACGATGTAGTTTGGGTGCCCCATGATCGCGAGACCAAGCGTGCTCTTGCCCGATCCGTTCGGTCCCATGAGAGCATGTGTCTCACCGAACTTCAGGACCAAATTCACGCCGCGCAGAATGGCCTTGTCTTCGACGGAGACGTGTAGGTTTTCAATGACTAATGTGTGTGACATATCGAAAAATAAACTTCTACTTTGAGAGTTCTACCTTCATCTAATTGAAATGTTAAACTGGTTGAATCGTGCTGATCGGTCGAAACTGACATGTTCCATGACCGTCTAAACGACAACACGATAACTCAACCTGTTCGCCCAACGCTTCGCTCAACATCTTGGTCTCAAGATCGCAAGCACTCCGTCGATCGATAGCGGCAAGGTCAGGAAATGGACATGCAAGAACGGAAAGGACCGGCAAGTCATGAACGTTGCCTGAATCACAGGGAATCTTTC
>JANPLJ010000324.1:0-1985 GCA_031426475.1 Pirellulaceae bacterium
TCTTCGTCGTCTAAGCTATTTCGCCACACAAGGCGGTCGGCAACACCAAGGCTCTCTGCTAGTGCTTGCAAGTTATCATAAAGTTGTCCTTGACCAACAATCAATAATCTTCCAGGGCAGTGCTGAAGGGCTCGAACGGCGTACTCAAAGCCTTTATAGTAGACCAAACGTCCTACACAAAGCCACAGCGGGGCATCGCCAAACTGCTTTTTGAGTTGCTCAGCAAAGGCTAGCGATCTTTGGGTAGGATTGCGATAGGGTTCTAGGTTGAGTCCAAATGGTACCACGATTGTTTTATCGAGGTATCGCCGAAGCACGTCCGAACTATCACGGTAAGGCTGAGTTGCGACGATGATCCGATCGACGCCACTTAAGACGCGATCCTCGACGATTCTGAATGGCTTGCGTATAAATCGTTGCTTGACGATGTCGCTGTGGTAGGTGACGACAATCGGAACCTGCGGTTTCAACGAGGCCAGCCAAACGCAAAGCGCGGGATTCGGGACGTGAAGATGGAGAACATCGAAGTTCTCCAGAGCACTCTTAAGAAAGGTTCGAATGCCCCTACAAAAATCGAAACGAGCGAGCGTTCCATACTTCCCAAAGCGTCTTACTGTAACAGAATCGTCTTTCTCGATGGTCGATGGCGTCGTCGCAAATCGACTCGCCCACACATCTTTGCCCATAGAATCGAGGTGATTGATACACGCTACTGTGACTTGATGACCTAAACTGGATTGAGACTGCGCAAGCGAGCGAACGTGCGTTTCTATCCCACCTCTAAACGGATGATAGTACTTGCCGAGATGGCAGATACGAAGCGTGTTTTTTTTCGCGAACATTGCTTCGTAATGGTCCTGGTTGATACGATAACTTTCGTTGAGGGCGAGCGTCTTCACGCTAGCTTCCGAAAATCCCATCTTAGTCATGAATTACGTCCGTTCAAAACAAAAATATCGGCGGGAGGAAACTAATTCGGCGCGGACTTCGTTCCCGTGGGTAAGCACTAGTTCAAGCTGGCTAATATCGTGTTGCGAAGTGTCAATGTACTATCCTCAGTTCGGAGTCGTAATGGCTTCTACGTGAATTTTTAGCGTTGGCAGGATGAAGAGTTGTTCACGATCCGTTTACGAGTATACACAGACGAAGTTGCTGAACTAGAACAGCGAGAAAATATAAACCCACAAACGGGGGGGGCTTGCGAGGGAATGCAAGCCAACAGAGCCGATTTATGGGGAATGAGGGGGCGTTTTCAAGAAGGCTACAAAAAAACCTCTTCAAATTACCGAGGCTTTCGCAACGATGATTTCAAGAGGTTTGGAGTGACCCCGACGGGAATCGAACCCGTGTTACCGCCGTGAAAGGGCGATGTCCTAGGCCGCTAGACGACGGGGCCTCTGCACAGTCGTATCGGTCTGAGCCTGGAATCCAGACTCAGACTAACACCGGACAAGAGTTGTACCGGCAAGGCTAAAGCTGGTCAAGCGAAAATGCGATCCGGAAAAGTGGCCCCCCAGGATTTGCAGCCAGCTCTGCTAGAATTCGAAGGGCATTCCTACATGATGGCCAGACTTCGTCAATTCACGGCCTTGCCAATAAAGTCCGCGCGAGATTGTAGATCGTGTTAATGATTTTTTTACATGAGAAAAATTTCAACAACATTCGCATTGCAATAGGCCATCGAATTCTGATGGGCTTCGGAGTCTGATGGGCTTCGGAGCTGATGGGCTTCGGAGCTGATGGGATTCGGAGTCTGATGGGGCTTTGGTTTTGTTATCGTCCTCTTATTGTCGCCTTTCGCTCCGCGAAAGACGCGTCCGTTAACGCTCCTTTTGCGGAGCAAAAGGCGACACTCATGGCAGCCCTTTCTATGTAGTCGACCCTGAAAAACGGCTTAATGGCTTTTGACAAAAAATCTCGGCGGGTCAATTCCCAAGTCGGGTGTCAACGTTGGGCGATCAGACGGTTTCGAGGCGCCAGCGTGG
>JANPLJ010000325.1:0-1617 GCA_031426475.1 Pirellulaceae bacterium
TCAAAATACTTGTGAAGTACAAAAAAGGGTGATGCTCCTGCCGAACCTTGGCGGTTCCAGGTCGGCAGGAGCCTCGCTCGCGTCGCTTTCCCATTGGTTCTTAATGCATTTGGCAACCCAAAGATGTTTAGACCGGTGGGGCGAAGCTCCTGCGGAGCCACGTTTGAATCTCATTCGATTCGCCACGTTTGAATCGGCCGGAGCCTCGTCCTCCCGTATTTTGTCGATGTGAGTGTGGCAACGTTTCGGAGGCAAAACGGTCGATCGGGGACAGTCGCACTAGCGGCGATCGATGGGTAGCCATTCCTGCGGGGCTGGGCCAATGTAGTCGGCGGAGGGTCGTATCAAACGGTTGTCCGCCCGCTGTTCGAAGATGTGGCCTGCCCATCCCGAAATCCGTGATAGGACGAAGAGCGGTGTGAACATGGCAGTCGGGATGCCGAGGCAACGATACGCCGATGCGCTATAGAAATCGAGGTTCGGGAACATTCCTTTTTCGCGTCGCATCACTTGCTCGATCCGTTCGGAGACATCATACATTTTTTGGTCTCCCGCAGCATTGCATAGCTGCTTGGACCAACCCTGGATGATGTCTGATCGAGGATCACACTTCTTGTAGACGCGATGTCCGAAGCCCATGATCTTTTCTTTCCTCGCGAGCATTTGAAGCAAGCTTGCTTCGGCGACATCGGGATCCGAGAACTGATCGATCAATTCCATCGCGGCTTCATTTGCCCCACCGTGTAAAGGGCCTCGTAGGGCACCGATTCCGGCTGTGATCGCTGAATAGAAATCGGACAGCGTGGAAGCAACGATCCTCGCGGTAAACGTCGATGCGTTAAATTCGTGCTCGGCATAGAGGATCAGCGATACATCCATCGCCCGTTGGTGCAAGACAGGAACGGTTCGGCCGTGAAGCATGCTCAAGAAATGATCGGCGATTGAACGCGAATCGATCTCGACTTCGATCCGTCGACCTGAGTTTTGGAAGTGGTACCAGTAGACTAAAACCGAAGGCATACACGCGAGGAGTCGTTCAGCGACTCGTGATTGATCGGCAAAAGTCTTTTCGGGTTCCAACGCCCCTAGTACCGAACAACCTGTGCGAAGAACATCCATCGGATGCGCACTGGCTGGTAGTTGTTCGAGTACCGTCTTCAGTGCGGCGGGAATGCCTCGCTGTTGGAACAAACGATCTTTGAAGTCCATCAATTCAGTGGCCGTCGGCAGCTTGCCGTAGAGCAGCAAGTATGCGACTTCCTCGAATTCGGACTTCGAAGCAAGGTCTTCGATGGAGTAACCAAGATACGTCAATCCGACTCCGTCGATTCCAACGGTACTCAAACGGGTTTGACCAGCGACGATACCTTCTAGTCCACCCTTGCTTACTTTGTTCATACTTTGGATCTTTTCCGATCGATCTCGCGTTCTGCGGAATGGTAGTTCAAAATTTCGTAAAGCTGTTCGCGGGTCTGAAGTGTATCAAGAATCGACCTTTGTGTGCCTTGCTCGCGCACAGTTTCGTAAGTGAATCGCGCCGCCGCGTTCATCGCTCGAAACGCCGTCAACGGAAAGAGCGCCATTCGGACTCCCGCAGACTTCAACTCATCCAATGTA
>JANPLJ010000326.1:0-7020 GCA_031426475.1 Pirellulaceae bacterium
GCAAACGAGGAAAAGCGATTTCTTGTCCGGGGCGAGCACAACGGCATGGACCCCGTGATCGCCGCGAGACTCTAGCTTTCGCAGCAACTCGACCTTGTCAAGTTGATCATCGCCATCGGTATCGGTGATACGATACAGGCCCGAAGGGATCTTGTTCTCGTAGTCGTTCACTCCAACGTAGAGGGCATCAAATGCCCACAGCATGCCGTTGACCGCTCGAATATCGACCGAGAGTTTCTCGACGTTCTTTGGATCGAGTGATTGACCAGCAGGAGGAGCAGAAAACCGAAAGAGTCCACCGTATTGATCGCTGGCCAGGATGCGTCCCTTGTTATCCAAGCACAAATTGACCCACGAGCCTTGCTCTCCTCCCGGAACGGAATAGAGCAGTTCGACTTTGAAGTCCTTGGCGACCTTGATGCGATCGATCGGGGTCGCCTTGTTTTCGTTGATGGTCGGACCAACAGCAGCTTGCTTTTCACGTTTTGCAGATTGGTCTTTTTTCTTGGCTGTGTCCGACTTCTTTTCGGCGGTAGCGTTTTTTATTGGAGCGATCTTGGCTGCTTTCTCGCCCTTTTCATCACCTACTTTACGGTTGGGGGCTTCTTTTTTTTTTGGTCCGCATTCGCTTTCTTACCAGGAGCAGCAACCTGTTTCGCATCCTTGGGAACAGGATGCTGGTCGATGCTTAGCACTTCCCCTTCGGGAAGTACTTTCAGGAAGATGTCCTTGATTTCCACTTTCATCGCCGGTCCACGATGCACCTGAAAAGCGATCATGCCCTCGAGCTCGCGTTCTGACTCTTGATGATCGACGATATCGACTGTCGTCTTGCCGTTCAGCTGATGGACTAGATGATTGCCTCTGGCGATAATCTTATACTCGTTCCATTCGGCGACCGTCGCTTCAACAGGTTTACGTTGCTCGACAATCCATTTGGTACCGCCTTGATCGATGATCACATTTTGACCGTTCGTCGCAACGATCCCTCGTCCGCGCTCGTCGTAGAGCATCGCATTGTTGGCAGAGGTTGGGTGGATATCGCATTGGTAACCGCCGATAGACCACTTGCCGACTTCGGCCAGTTCTCGACTTCGGTATTGAATTCCCGAATTGTTCCCTGTTTGACGGACCATTGCCCGCAGCTCAAAATTCTTAACGGTACCACCACGCCAAATCAAGAATTGGTTGTACGGCAAAGGCGCATCGTCTTTCGTTGTGCCTATAATGACGCCATCTCGGACACCCCACAATTCAGGATTACCATCCCAGCCGGACAAGTCGGTTCCATTGAAAAGACTTCGTTCTTGTGCCGATCCAAAGGGGGCTAAAACGGAAACAATGCACAACAGAGCTAAAAAAATACGCATGGCGACTATTGAACTCACAAACGTAGAGAACAAGCGAATGGAATGGTTCGACGAGACGTCGTCGTGGGTGGGCATGGAAGCCTCCGATGCACAATGCAACGTTCATCAGAAGCTCACCAGGCAGTAACTATGGCAAAAACTTTAGAATCTGCAAGAAGAAATCGCTTTTCAAATCGTGACTTTTTGGGGCGAAGTTGGTCTACGCAGCCCATTGGGCGTCAAAATCTCGATAAACGGCAGGCTCAGGTTAAAAAGAGCGGGCACACTCCGGGCCTGTGATTTTTTGAAAACGTGGCCGAGTTGCTCTGCGACGCGGCATCGTTGTTTGATGAACTACGTCCATTTTCGCGAGTATCGACGAGTCGCAGAGCGACTCGTCCACAAAAATCTAAATCGATAAAACACGCGATTCCGAATTCCTGCTGCTTTGAAACGTTTCGTGTGAGACCTTTGCTTGGCGTGGATTGCCCCCTAAGATGAGCTTTTGTTGAACCGCGTGGGATTTCTACTCAATTGTCATCAATCGCTCCCTATCTCTGGATGTTGATCGGCTCGATCTTTTTCGCGGTCATGAGCCTATTAACTGAATCGCTAGGAGATGAATATTCGTTCGCTTGGATCGCAGGAGTTCGTAGCGGAATTGCGACGCTGCTGGCGATCATCGTTGTTTTGCTGAATCGCAAGCGTTTGATTCTGTGGCGGCCGGCAACGCTTTGGTGGCGAAGCTTAGCGGGATGTGCCGCGATGATGTGTCTGTTCTACGCGATGACTCATTATGATGTCTCGGTGGTCTTATCCCTTTCAAGCATGTATCCAATTTGGGTCGCAGTGCTCGGATGGCCGTTGTTGGGCCATTTGCCTTCTCGGGATACATGGCTGGCGCTGGCCGTAAGCACGATTGGCATGCTGCTTGTTTATTCAGCTGCTATCCAGAGCGATTCCGAGATTTCCGCACACTACGTACCACTTATCGCGATACCGGCTGGAGCTTTGGCGGGATTGCTGAGCGGCATCGCCTTGATCGGACTTCATAAGGTCAAAAGCGTTGACCCGACGGCAGTTGTCGCTCATTTTTCAGCCGTCTCAACGATCATCGCTTTTTCAATCTGGGCGATCATTCCAACGACCAACATGGTCGCAACGGACGAGACTAGTTTGTTTCGCCTGGTACTGGTCGGTGTGACTGCCATGTTAGGGCAGATGTTTTTGACGAAGGCCTTTGCTGCGGGTCGGCCTGCTCGAGTGAGTGTGGTCGGCCTTTCGCAGGTTGCTATTGCAACCGGCTATAAGTGGGTCTGTGAAGGGCGTGCCCCCACGTCGCTGGCCATCCTGGGGATGGTGCTGGTGATTGGAGCGACGCTATGGGTAATGCTGCGAAACGTTGACGCAGCTTAGTTTGGCTCGGAATTTTGAATCGATCGATGCCATTGCAATATGGTTTGCTTGAATCATTCTTGGTATTCTATGGCTTTATTGAAGAGCCAAGAATCCTACACGTTTGATGAACAAACGTCCTACCCAACGACCACCGGAGTTCTGCGAGAATGCGCTATCTGAATTTTCTATCGATGTCACTGACGATCATGGGCTGGAGCGTCCTTTCTCTGGTGACGATCGCTGCTGAGTCCGATAACAACTGGGCTCGATTTCGCGGACCGAACGGCAATGGCGTTCTCGAAGCGTGCCGCGTATCGCTTCCATGGAAGCCTGAACAAGTCCTTGGTCGTATCGATTTGCCAGCCAATGGAAATGGCTCGCCCGTTCTGTGGGGTTCGAAAGCATTTTTACTCTGCGGCGACCAATCGAATGCCGACCGATATCTGGTAGCGGTTGATGTCGAAAAACCACGCCTGATTTGGAAGAAGAAATACGCTTCGGTGGTTCACAAGCTCCATAAACTCAGTTCTTATGCATCAAGTACTCCTTGTGTCGACGACCACCACGTTTACTGTGCATGGGGATCCCCTGCCAGCCTCGTGATCAAGGCCTTTACGCACGATGGCGAGGAAGTTTGGTCGCGTGACCTGGGCCGTTATGAGACACAACACGGGTTCGGAACCTCACCGGTTGTCGTGGGAGATCGATTAATTCTTTTGAACAGCCAAGACGCCGAGGAGCTTCCTGAGGGAGTTGCTCCAGGAACCGAATCGATGATTGCTCTCGACACGGCAACGGGAGCCACGGTTTGGGAAACGCCACTCAAAGTGACTCGAGTCTGCTATGGTGCGCCGTGCGTCACCACGATTGAGGGACGCGAGGCGATTGTTTGTTCGACGACCGGCAGCGGTTTCTTTGCATTAGATGCAAAGACAGGCAATCAGCTTTGGAGTCCCAAAAAATCGATATTCTCCAAACGAGTCTGCTCATCATTGGTGCATACTGGATCGTTGCTCATTTCAACCGAAGGCTCCGGAGGCGGAGGCAATATACTATTTGCGGTCAAGGCCGACGGCACTCAGGAAGAAGTCTATCGCGTGACACGCGCTGCTCCTTATGTCCCCACACCGGTTGTCAAGGACGACTTGATGTTTCTTTGGGCGGACAACGGAATTGTATCTTGTGTGGATACACTTACTGGCAAGGTACATTGGAGCGAACGTATCGGCGGCAACGTAGCGAGTTCGCCCGTAATCTTGGGCCAATCGTTGGTTGGCATTTCTCAGACCGGCGTCGTGACCGTTTTGGCGGCCGCCAAAGAGTTCAAGAAGATCGGCGACGTCAACTTAGATCAAACGGTCCGTTCGACGCCTGCCGCGACACGAGACCGTGTCTTGATACGATCCGATGAACAGCTTTGGGTGATCGCGCCGTGACGATCTTTGATTCAGATAGGCTCTTGGCCCTCGCTCTATCCGGCGATAGAGAAGCCTTGGGGCCGCTGCTCGATCATTTTCGTCCGTACTTGATCGTGATCGCTCATCGTCAGTTGGATGATCGATTGAAAGGTCGACTCGATGCGACGGATGTTGTTCAGACCACGTTTCTAGAAGCCCATCGCGACTTCCCGAACTTTCGGGGACAAGACATCAACACGCTGCTGTCCTGGCTCCGGAATATTTTGCACAACAATATTGAAACAACTCACCAACGACATCTGGTAGCCCTCAAAAGGTCTGCGAAACGCGAAACAACGGGACGCTCACAGTCTGCCTCGTCCGAACAAGAGTCGATTGTCAACTGGATTGCTTCCGACTCATCATCGCCCAGTCAGCGAGCGATGCGAGACGAAGCGGCAGCGTCGCTTGCGATCTGTTTAACACAACTGCCGAACACTCAATCGGAAGCGATTCGTCTGCGATACCTGGAAGGACTGTCGCTTCGTGACATCGCCGAGAAAATGAGTAAGACAGAGATGGCGGTAGCCGGTTTGCTTAAACGAGGGCTTAAAGCCTTGCGAACGGATCTCGCCGCCTATCAAAGCTCTGTCGAAGTCCGGCAGGTTTCTTAAGGTCGGCGGAAAAATTCGTAAACTGCTATTTGTCGCGCAGCCCCGGATCTCAAGAATCTTGTGAGTTAATTCCGCGGTGCGGAAATCGGTGTTTATGGCATATTCCGGAGCGCGCCGCTCCTGCGCAGCCTCGCCGCGAAAAAGATTCTGGAACCAACCCGTAGTGTCTTCCGTCTACCAGGTACAGTGGATGGTTGCTTCGTGATTATTTTGCGTCGCACGTTCGCAAACAGGGTGCTCTATCGTTCAAGCACCGAACTAATCGTTGGGAGGATTTGTCGATGCGACGCTATATTCAGAGCTTTGGTTTGGTATTTTCACTCGGGATGGCGTTTTCCAGTATGGCTCGATCACAGGAAGTTGGGTTTGTTGAGAAATTCGCGTTGGCGGCGGATCGCAGTGCCGCTCTAGCGACATTGATACCCGGAACGGAAGAATACTTTTTTTATAACACGCTTCATAGTCAGAGCTCGGGGCGATTGGCCGATGCCAAAGCTTACTTAGACGCATGGACGTCCAAATTCGGCGCGAATTCCAAGATTCGCGAGATGCGTATTCGGCAAATGCTGCTCAGCTATCCCGATGCTCCCCAAGCGACTCTCGATTTCCTACGAAACGAGTTCGGTCTGCAGCTAGATCATACTGCCCCTCGCCGCGATGCGGCTGCCGAGTTGCCAACCCGGTTGGATCCGGAGTCCATTCTCTGGGACAAACGGATAAAGGAAGCGGTCACGACGGGAAATCGTCTCGAGCAAATCGAAGACTCGCATCTTGGGGACGCACTCGCTCTTATCGAATACCAACCCGATTTTCGAGCATGGATCGAACGTGTATCGCGACCCGACCTGGCAGGTTTGGTCGAAGTGCTCGCCAAAGAGCTGCAACAACCAGATTCACGTGGCTTTGGTTGGGCCAATATCCATCGAAACCTGACACTCGAACAACTCGACCAGCTTCTCAAAATAAACCCCAAATGGATTGAATCCGATGCGTTCGTTCAAACGTATCTGATGCGACTCCGGCCTAGCGATGATGCGTCGCTTGCTGATTCAGAAACAAGTCGCGAGCACCTCAGTCGACTCGAGAAATTCAGCGAAAGACTTCCCGAATCCCAAAACAGCTTAAAAGCGTCCATCCTTTTTCATCGTTTGAAACTCGACTTCTCTCAAGGAGTGATCGATCGAGCAAGATTTCTTAAGTACCTTGCGTTGCCGCGACAAGCGAGCTACGTCAACGTCGAGCTTGCTCGCCAACAAGCATCTCGCCCATTGATCCAATTCGGGCAAGACTTTTCCGGATCGATCTCGTTGCCGCCGATCGGTGACGATTCCGAATTGATACAGAATTATCTTGAGCACTTTTTTCAGGGCGACAAAGACTCCCAGTCGTTCTCAAAATGGCTGAATAGCGACTATCTCAAACGAGTCTTTGCGACGACTCGGATTCTGTACGGCTTGGGCGATTCGAAAACATACTATTCGCAGCTCACTCCCGAACAACAGAAGGAGCTTCAAGAGCGAGTGGAGCTTCGATTCTCGCCCTCGAACAAACAAAACTATACTCCAAGTGACCATGTGCAATTAAAAGTCTCGGTAAAGAATGTTGCTCAGCTTATCGTCAAGATTTATCGGCTCAATCCCAAGAATATCCTCCAAGCACAATCGAGCAACGTATCGACCGATATCGACTTGGATGGTATGGTCGCAAATGTCGAACGGACCATTGAATTTTCACAGGCTTCCGATCGAAGGCACACGGAAACGTCGGATTTTCCCGAACTTGCAGATCGTGGTGTCTGGGTAGTCGACTTGCTTGGCGGAGGTCAGCGCAGCCGCGCGTTGATCCAAAAAGGGCAGTTGCGTTCGCTGCGATCGATAAGCGACGCGGGCCATCTCTTTCGAATCGTGAACGACGAAGGCAAGCCCGTTCCAACGGCCCGCGTCTTGCTGGGTGAACGCGAGTTCGCGCCGGATAACGACGGAGCAATTGTTGTCCCGTTTGCATCGTCCGTTGAAAATCGGACCGTTATTCTCGCGGATGGATCGTTCGCTTCGCTTGAAAAATTTCATCATCTCGACGAAGACTACGAGTTGGCTGCCGGATTTTTAGTCGAACCCCAGTCGTTGCGACCAGGAGCCAAAACCGCTGTCGTCGTTCGAACACAGCTTACCTGCAACGGTGTACCCGTGCCGATCAGCATGC
>JANPLJ010000327.1:0-3434 GCA_031426475.1 Pirellulaceae bacterium
ACTTCGTCGTCGGATCGAAGGCGGCCATGTTCATTTCAAATAGATCGCCGATGGTGTTAATGTATTCGCGGCGATTCAGACGGCGCAGCAGGGTGCTACCACCGGTGCTAGCGAGCTTCTCACGGCCTTGAGTCAGTGCTAAAGTCGCTTGCTCGACGAAGGCTTTTAATTCTTCAGACGAGGGTTGCCGGGATTTCTTCGGCGGCATGTCACCAAGGTTGATTTGATCCAGGATGTCTTTGAGATCGATCAACGCGTCTACTTTAGTAGCGGGAAGCTTAAGCTCATCAAAGCGCCGGTCCCCTTTCTGCTTCGCCGCTCCGTGGCAATCAAAGCAGTAGGTGGAAAGGAAGTGTTGAACTTCGGGAGGGCCGGCAAAAAGATGTGCGGTAAAAAATAGTGAGAAAAAAGCTCCCCATTTTTTACCGCGCATTTTTTTGCCGGAGAAAAAGTTCACGAATGGTAGTGAGTTTGACATGTTTGTGAGTGATGGTTTCGGCTGTGCCGTTGATCGGCATGGTTAAATAGGTTCCTCGACGGGCCTATGTGAATCCGGTGAGTGTGCTGGTGCTGGTACCAAACGTTTCGACCTCGGTGCCGAAGCGATGCAGCATGGACAGGTACAGATTGCATAGCGGCTGGCGATTGAGGCCTTTTGTTGGATAGGACCTATGCTCGCCGTGCTTGAGCCCACCACCCGCCAGGATGATCGGCAGGTTACTGTTCGTGTGCGAGTTCGCATTCCCCATTCCGCTCCCGAAGAGAACTATCGAATGATCGAGGAGCGTGCCTACACCATCCTCGATCGATTTGAGCTTGGCAAGAAACCGAGCGAGCTGCTCCGTCTGATAGCGTTCCATCTTGTTGAGGGCTTTGATCGCCTCTTCACGCATACCGTGGTGCGAAAGGGCATGATAGCTGGACTTCAGATCGAACGCGGAAGCCTCGAAGTCACCGCCGATCTCGAAGGTCGCAATGCGAGTCGAATCCGTTTGCAAGGCCAGCGCAATAAGGTCATACATCACGGGCAGGTCCGAAACAAAATCGTTGTTTTCTGGCTCGTCGATTTTCGGATCGGGCTTCGGAACATGAGCCCAATTGCGTCGCAGCTCGATCTGCTTTTCCACATCACGGACCGACGTGAAATACTCTTCCAGTTTTTCTTTGTCGCGTTGTCCAAGGTGTCGTTGCAGCGACTTCGCATCGCCTTGCACCGCGTCGAGGATCGAGTCTTTCAGATCGAGACGATCCAGGGACGCTGCAACGTCAGCTGCACCATCAGAAACAAAAAGCTTTCGGAACAGCTCGCGTGGTGTGCTGATCGGCGGCACACGCGTGCCGCTTCGAGTCCATGACATGAGGCAACCGCCGTGGATGCCGCTCTCCGAACCCAGAGCGAGTGTTGGAAACCGCGTCGCGCCTCCGAGTGTCTCCGCAGCTCGTTGGTCCACCGTGATGTTCCCTTCGGGCATCCCCTTTGCATCGGCTGTGCGCACGCCGCTAAGGAAGGAGCTCATCGCAAAGTGCCCACCTTTTACACCGTGATCAAGCCCTGAGAAGATCGTAAAGTCCTTCTGATGCGGCTTGAGCGATTCGATAGACGCAGGAAGATCGTAGTCCGGTCCGGCATTCTTCGGAAAGAACGTCTCTGGATAAAAACCGAGCAAGTTGCCGATGCACACCATCCGCATGGGTCGCTCAGCGTTCGCCACCTTGCCCGGCAACGTACCGACGGCGGAATCTTGAGCGAAGACACGACCGCCCAACGATTCCAACAGTGGCAGAGCAACACTGACTCCAGTGGCACGAAGAAAGAAGCGACGGTTGGATGAAGAAGGACGATTTGTGAAGGACATAGTCTTTTGGTTCAGATGTTATTGGGTGGAAATCCGACGGGACGGAGAATGTAGGTCAAAGTTGAACGCTTTAAGATCAAGGTAGCGTCGCCTGCGATGTGAGTACCGAGACATGCACATCGTCTAAGTAGTGCACCGAAGCCTCGGCAGATTCATTTTCCGGAGGAGCAGCACCAAGAATGAAGACCAAACTCTGCATTCCGCGTGGTAAAGGTATTTTCAGTGAGAATGTATGCCACCCACGCTCCCCGGACGGCGCGTCGAACCTCTGCGACACCGACACCACATCATCGTTTTCAGTCTTTGACCAAAAGTCTCTCGTCGCTTGCTCCGGCGTTTCACTGAGCGCGACGGCACGGATTAGATACCGCGATGCTACGTCACCATTCGCTGCGTGGAACGAGGCCGTGACCTTTACTTCGGCATCGTCGACAATGCCACGCATCGGTAACGAGCCAAGATCGAGCACCTGATATACGCGAGAGGTATGGTTCTTCACCTCCTTTTCCCGCGGGATCGGTTCCAGCCGTAACATCCGATTCCCTTCACGTGGTTGAACGCCATTCTCTGCCGATACTACCGTTGCTGCATCAACACCCCATTGACCGATCTGATGAGGCAATCCATCGTCGAAAACGATATCGGCATTCTCCATACCCGGTTCATAGACTGCCAACGGCAACTTTCTTGAAACGGCCAATCGATGCGACACGAATCCAAACACCATCGACGTGCAGAACATACCAAAGACAATACCTGCCGCCGCCGCAGTAAGGGGACGCCACGAGAGCCATGCACTTTGTCGCGACGACGATGCTGCCCTGGTCGTCACAGGAATAGTCATTGCCTTCGATACACTATTCAGCGCCACATCGAGATTCATGTATCGCACGTAAGATTCACGAAAGCCAGCATCATCGCGCAGACTCAACTCAAGCTCCGCAAGCTCCACCGCAGAGGCTTCGCCATCGCGACAACGGCGGATGATTTCAAAACGAGGGTCATTCGTGTTCAAGTTAATTCCTCCGAGGCAAGCATTCGCTGCGTGCAGTCCATCAACGTAAGACGTATACGGTGCAGAGATTTGTAGACAGCCATCGCGGTGCGCCCCAGTTGTGTAGCAAGGTGATCGATCTTCACGCCAGGGGCATAGGCTGCCTGGACGAGCTGGCGAAGATTGTCGGGGAGCTTTTTCAGACAGGAATCGAGGGCACGGCGTTCCGCCTCGAGCGAGTCGGATTGATCCAAAACCGTCTGCGCGAGCAACTCGAACACCTCGTCGCCAAAGCTATGACGATCGCGAGCCCGGTCGCGGCGGAATGCCAGCACCTCCATGCGTGCCACACCGAACGCCCAGCGACAAAAGGCCAAGCTGTCCATCCCAGCATCAAACTTCCGCCACAACACCACCGCCACTTCCTGCATTACCTCCCGCTCCTCGTCGCGTGAGAACAGCAAAGATCGCACAAAAACGCGTAAAGACTCCTCATGCTCCATAAAGAGCCGTAAAAAGTGGTCATGCTGATTTTGATCGTATTCAGTCATTCTAGAAGGATGCTCCACGAACCCACCAAATTT
>JANPLJ010000328.1:0-3208 GCA_031426475.1 Pirellulaceae bacterium
GATTTCCGCCTCACTGACGTCCACGGAAAAGTGGTCCGTGAAATACTCGTCTGAATATTCCTACTGTTCTTTGACGATTCGCAACCAAGCGATCAGTTCGGACATCTCCTGAGGATTTATCTGTTGCTGTAGTCCTTGTGGCATCAAGGAGAATCCGTTTCCTTTGACCTGTTCAATATCATCGCGAGCGATCGTCGTCAATTTTCCGCCAGATTCTGCAAGGACGATTTGATTGGATGACTCTTCGCGAATAACGCCTGTCATGACACGGCCATCGTCGATCAAAACCGAGTACGCTTGGAACCGAGGATCGACTTCACGATTCGGGTCAAGCACGCTGATAAGAAGCTGTTCGGGCGATTTCTCATGCAGTGATTTCAAAGGCGGTCCAACATCTTGCCCGTCGTTTCCAATCCGATGACAAGTAGCACAGTTTTTTTGAAATATCGCCTTGCCGTGTTCCAGGACTGTTGCATCGTGAACACGTTCCGCATTAGCCTGGAGAGCGACGACATATTCATCGATTACGCCCTTCAGTTGACGATCGGTTGGTTCGCTAGCTGCTAGAAGCGTTAGGAAACGCTTTCGAACCTTCATGTCCGGATGGTTCGACATACGCTGACGAGCAATTGGCGTAATCTGGGGAATCGGAATTCGCTTTCCCTCGATCGCTTCCGCCAAACTTTCGACGGCGTCGGGCTGTCCGACTAATGTCAAAAGAATCGGTTCTTGTATTCGTGGCGTCGTGCTCGAAAATCGATCGAGCAAGACGGAGGTAGTAAGTTTAGCATCCGCCCAAAGACAAGCTTCAATTGTTGGCAATGAGTACGAGCCGGATGTATTCGGAGCCAACGCACGATTAAGCCACTCACCGCGTTGTTTTGCGGAAGTGAAACGCAACCAGGCTGCTCGACGTTCCTGTTCGGCAGAATTGTTACCCGCTTGGTCGATTGCCAATTCGAGTTTCTCTTGCCAAGCCAAACGATCCTCCGGAAACCAACATGCAAAGAACCGCTCGGCAATCCCTCGCGACGGAAGTTTCGCGATGACGTCAGCCCACAGTTGCTCTCGCCCCGATGTTTCCGCCAATTCGCGATGTACGAATTGCTGAAGCTTTGAACGTAAAGGAGAATTCGATTGCGCTTTTGCCGCGGTCAATTGTTGGCACCAATATGGAAGCAAACTTGCCAGCCATTGTTTTTCTGTATTGGCATCGAGCGGTTTAGAGCTTGGGGCAGTTGGGGATAACAACTGCCAACTTTCGTCGCCAGCGGAAGCGATAATGACGGATCGAGTGGTACTATCAGATGCTTGTGGTATCAATTGTTGCAAGAGTGGAATCGCCCTCGAAATCGGCAGCGAACTTGCCGCCATTGCGAGCTCTAAACGCAAGCGAGCATCGCTATGAGAAATCATCGTCGCGATTCGTTCGCTCGTTAAAAGCGATTCTGCTTTCTTCATTTGACATGTCAAGGCGATCGCGTGACGATTGACATGCGGATCAAGACTCTCCATTGACGCGGCCAAACTTTCGTCGTCAAGCTTTCCGAGCCGCGCAAGCAGATGCATTGCGAGAGTCTGCGTTGCTGAGTTCGTCGACCTCAACACAAGAGTTCGCAACAATGGAGTTACGTTTATCGCTTGTCGTTCAATCAAGAGCTGGCTTGCCATGAGCCGCTGCCATGCGATAGGGCTGGAGAGTCGTTCCACCAATCCTGAACTATCTAAATTAGCGGGTGTGACATCCATTGTGGTCGTCGACGCCAAAGCGGGCTTAGCTGGCGCTTCTGAGACAGGACTGACTCGCCAAATGCGTCCGCGATCGGTACCACTCGTCAGATCGAGATGCTTTTTGATTTCCGGCGGAAGGCTCTTTGGATGCTCGATGACCTCGCGGTACATATCTGCGATGTAGAGTGCGCCATCGGGGCCATCGCCCAGTTGGACTGGACGAAACCAAATATCGGACGAGCGAACAAATTCGGTCTGGTCATCAATTCGACTTGCCGTCCAGAACAGCTCCTTGGATTCAAGCTTCTTGCGATGGACCAAGTTGCTCCCTACGTCACAGACCAATGCCGTATCGAATCCAGGGACACCAAAGCCAGCCTCGCTGTCAACAATCCAGGCCCCTGTCGCTCCCGTAAAATAGCCAGCCGCACGTCCTCCCCCTTCGACCGCTCCACGCACTTTTCCACTGACTCGCAATCGCGTACGAACGATACGCCAAGGTTCAATTGGGCTACTGCGATAGACCTCGGCTTGCGGACCATCCTCTGCGATGCTTCGGCGCGTTGTGATCGGGAGAGAACCAACGTTCCGTCCTGCCAGCCACCGATCCAAATCGAGGACTTGTTGTAGATGATCGCTGTTACTGGAAACGAAACGATCGCCCCAACGATTCATCGAAGCTCCATGTTGCGCGCCGCCCGAAATCGCTGAAAGCTGTTTGCTGACTGGATCGATACGAAAGTCGCGTCCGCGAAGTTCCAGCGAATGGTTGCCGACCAAGGTGCCGGTAAGCTGCGCACCAGAGGAGCTCGTCGACCCTACGAGAAAACCTTCGACACTCCATCGCAAGCTATTCGCCATCCCTTGAACATTGCTTCGGCCGAATCCTTCGCACCATAGTTCACGTGCGTCATGCTTTCCGTCTTGATCGGTATCGCGAAACCAGGTCATGAACGGTGGAGCTATCACGATGACGCCATCCTTCCATGCGTGAATTGCAGTTGGCCATGAAAGCTTTTCAACGAAGACGGTTCGCCGGTCCATCTTGCCGTCGCGATCGGTATCTGAAAGCTTTGCGATGCGACCGAGAAAGTCGTTTTCTTGTTCGCTGTAGTCGATCATCTCAACGACAAAGAGGTCTCCCTTGGCATTAAAAGAAAAAGCGACCGGATCAAACACTAGCGGTTCGGCTGCAACGAGTTCAATTTTGAAGCCTTTAGCGACTTCGAATCGTGCCAACGCTTCTGTCGGAGACAACGGCGGGATGCGCGGCAGTTCAGCAGAAAAATCTTCTTCTAACGAAACTTTTTCCGTCGTTTGGCATTGGGCCTGCCGCAATGTACCGAGCCCCCCAAGTCCGATAGTAAGCAAGGTAACACAAGCAACAACAATGTGACGCATATAAATGGTTTTCCTACCGCTAGATTGAAACATCTTTCATTCAACCGATATGATATCGCCTCGAAATCTAATAAAC
>JANPLJ010000329.1:0-1834 GCA_031426475.1 Pirellulaceae bacterium
AGGATGGCGGCTAGGAGTGTGAGGAAGCATTTCATAAGTTGCTTGCTTTCGAAGGCACTTAGCGGGGGTAGACACCATAGTTTAGACGGAATCTTCTACCGTTGGTTTTTCAAGTCGGCGAGATGTTTGGCCATTCGCGCCGCTTGTTCGGGATGTTCGCGGATGATGTTGCGTGATTGCGAGCGGTCGGCTTCGAGGTCGTAGAGTTGTGCTTCCGGTGCGTCGTTCTTGATTTTGCCGTCGACAATGTCGCTGTTGATTTCGCGGGTGAACTTAAGGGCTCCAGGGCCGCCGAGAAGGTGATCGCCGGGCTTTTCACTTTCAAAGCCGCCGCCGCCCTTTGCCCCAATGTAGAGCCAGCGACCTTCGCGCAGTGCAAGGTTCTTTTCCTTGTTCGGAGTGATGACGAGGTGATCGCGCAACGGTTCGGCTGACGTTCCGAGCAACGCAGGCAGCACATTCACGCTGTCTGGACCGATCACCTTCGAGCCCGTGAGCGCAGCCACCGTGCTCACAAAGTCGATCTGGCAGATGAGTTGATCCGACACAGAACCGGCGGGGATCTTTTCCGGCCAGTTCGCGATGAATGGCACGCGATGCCCACCCTCCCAAGAATCGAATTTGAAGCCCAACAAGTCGCCGTTAAGCCGGTGTCCGAGTTCCCAAGCCTGCTGCCCACTGACATTCAGCATGCCGCCGTTATCGCTAGTGAGGATGACGAGCGTATTGTCTCGTTGATTGAGTTCATCGAGCGTGCGCATCACCTCCCCGACCATCCAATCTAATTCCTGGATGAAGTCTCCATAGCGACCTGCTTCGCTGCTCCCTTTGAACCTCGCCGCAGGAGTGAAAGGGTGATGAATGTGTGGTGTGGCGAAGTAAACGAAGAAAGGCTTGTCCTTGTGTCCTCGCATCCAATTCGTCGTTTTTTCTGTCAGCGTCGTGCCGTGCTCTTCTTCACGATAGAGCGCATGTGCGGCCTTCGCGCCAGACATCGGTGGCTTAAGCATCTTTTCGGGAAACATCTGCGTCTCCGCGTCGCCGCCATACTTCAGCGGGTCCGCTGGATCGAGCCCGACGACACGATGATCCTCGACCCATACAAACGGTGGATGACTGCTCACGACTGGAATGCCGAAGTAGTGATCGAATCCGCACTCCAGTGGTCCCGGCTTCAAATCCTTATTCCAATCCGGTTTCTCCTTGTCGCCAAACCCAAGATGCCATTTCCCAAAACATGCCGTGTGATAGCCTTGGTCTTTCAAGAGACTTGCTAACGTCGGGCGACTTACGTCGACGACAAGAGGACTAGGGTTCATCACGGGCCCCCAGAGATTTTTGCGAAAGGGATACTCGCCGGTCAGCATTGCGTACCGAGAAGGTGTGCATACCGACGATGCAGAATGCGCATCGGTGAATCGCCGACCTTCGCTTGCGAGCTTGTCGATGTTCGGAGTTTTGACCTTCGTCGCGCCGTAGCAACCAAGATCGCCATACCCGAGGTCGTCAGCCACAATGAGGACGATATTGGGCTTGGCCAGCTCGGCCGCGGTCGCTCCGGAATGCCAAGCGAGCAAGAGAGATACGAGAGTAAATAATGTGGTTCTGATCATGTCGTTTGTTTGCGGTAAGGCCACGTTAAATAAGACATCCAAACCTTGTCGCATACGCGAGGCGTTCCATCGGCATTTCGAATCTCGTTGAGCAAGGGTGGAAACAAAGGGGTCAGGTCTCTTTTACTGGTTTTCTTGGGCGTCCTCTTGGCCGCATTGTCGATTCGAGATTCATCCGCCGCGCGACGGAGTCGGTCCTTGTTTGAGGGTGGGAACAAAGG
>JANPLJ010000330.1:0-2650 GCA_031426475.1 Pirellulaceae bacterium
GTACTAACAGGGTTTCGGAAGTTTAACGTCCAGGCAATCATCAACAACCCGATCTGGGGACTTGATCACCATCTCTATGTCGCAGGTTCAAGCAATGGCGGAAATATTCGAGCGCCGAACGACATAGCGACAAAAGCGTGGCGCGGTGATTTTCGCATTCGGATGGAGACGGAAAGCTTTGAACCGATTTCAGGCGGCGGGCGCTTCGGGAATTCTTTCGATGACTGGGGAAATCGCTTTATATGTAATATTCGAAATCCCGCAATTCAAATCGTGTTGGACTATGACATGCTTGCGCGAAATCCGTTTTATGCGGGGCCAAAAGCGATGTTCGATTCTGCGGAAGCGAGCGACCAGCTTCCCATTTATCGAGTCAGCCCCGTTGAACCGTGGCGTGAGCTGCGTGCCCAACAGTGGTTGAACGATTCCACCAAGAGCAAGACGCCTCGAAGCGAACTATCGGGCGGGGGCGTGTTCACATCGGCCAGTGGGTTGGTGATTTATCGTGGCTCGCAATACGAAGAATCGTATCGCGGTCAAGCTTTTCTAGGTGAAGTCGCAAACAACGTCATTTACCGTCAGACGCTCAAACGCGACGGGATCGTCTTTCGAGCCGAACGAGCTGACGAAAGGTCGGAATTCGTCGCTTCGACGGATACCTGGTTTCGTCCAGTCAACCTTGTGAACGCTCCTGACGGAACGCTTCATGTTCTTGACATGTATCGCGAGTATATCGAGCACCCATGGTCTATTCCCGACGATATCCATGCGATACTCGACCTGGAAAATGGTCGTGATCGAGGGCGAATCTATCGATTGGAACCACCGAATTTCCACGCTTCCAGTCCACCAAGACTCGGTGCTGCGCCGGACGAAGAACTCGTTGCGACGTTGAATCACGCAGATGCATGGTGGCGTGAAACAGCTCATCGACTTCTCATCGAACGCAATAGTCGCGCCTCGAAAGAATTGTTGAAGCGGTGTTTGATTTCGGCGTCTGTTCAGGGACGGATCCACGTTCTTTGGGTATTGTCAGCATTGAAAGAACTAGACGAAGCGACTTTGTTGACCGCGATGAGTGATCCAGCGAGTGAGGTGCGAGAGCAGGCGATCGAGATAGTGACGCGTCTACTGAGAACTGCGCCTCGTGGCGTATCAGCGCCGGTTTTGGAGGCCTTGCTGAAAGCTTCCGAAGACACCGACATTCGCGTTCGTTTTCGCGCGACGATCGGTATCGGAGAATTGCAAACCGAAGTTGCATCCGATGCTTTAGCGAAGATTGCAATTCGCGACGGAAGTGACAGCTGGATGCGAGCCGCCCTATTGAGCAGTCCTCCCGCTCTCACTCATCCAACCCTGAAAAAGTACTTGACTCATTTTGAAGGTTTATCTCAGCAATATCCTAACGCAATATTGTCGAGCGAAGCGTTCTCTATTTTGGGAGCTCAAGGGGACGCAAGTGTGCTGGTCGAAGCTATCCAAATGCTCGACAGGTTGGAGATGCAGTATCGAGTTTTGAATCCTACGTCTTCGAGACCAGGAGATTCCACTTCGACGAAAACGGAGTCTATGCAGAAAGGTACTACGACCGTGCCTGCGACGGATGGAACTGCTGCGGTGGAGAGCATGTGGGCTGGATTGCTAACGGGATTGCGTCGCACCGGAAAAACGTTTCACGACATTTTCAAAAAGCTGAATTCGCCGGTGACTGAAATCGTTGACAAGAAGATCGCAAGCGCGAAGCGAACGATCGAAGATCTCGATGCCCCCGATTCCGCGCGTATGCTGGCCATTCAATGGATATCGCACGAATCATGGAACGGTGCAAAAGGGTCCTTGTTGGGAGCCTTGAATGCGTCTCCAAAGCCTTTGATTCAAGTTGCGGCCGTCCAGACGATTTCACGCTACCGAGAGCCGGAAGTCGCTTCTGCGTTGTTAGAGCGGTGGAAATCGTACACGCCAACGGTGCGTGAAGCGGTTTTCACTGCGTTGGTCGCTCGAAAAGAAAGAGTCTTGGGGCTGTTGGATGCAGTGGCGGATGGAAGAGTTACGATTTCAACGATCGATGCCTCACGAAAGTCTCAGATCATGGCGTTCAACGATAAGGACGTACAAAATCGCGCGAAGGAGTTGTTCAGCCAATCGACTCAGAATGATCGGAATGTCGTCGTAGACAAGTATCGCCGATCGCTCGAAATGCAAGGCGACCTGGCTCGTGGAACGCAATTGTATGCGAAGCACTGTGCGGCGTGTCATCGTTGGAACGGCCAAGGGATCGACTTGGGACCGAACCTTGAAACCGTTCGCGGTTGGGATGGAGCTAGGCTCATCATGAATATCTTTGATCCTCATCGCGAGGTCGCAGGACAGTATCTCTCCTACTCGATACTGCTAAATGACGGCCGAGCGATCACGGGAATGATTGCTGATGAAACGGCCACGAGCATTACGCTGAAACAGAAAGATACAGCCCCACAGACAATTCTATTGAGCGAAATCGAACAGATCGCAAATTCGGGAATATCCTTGATGCCCAGCGGACTCGAGGAACAGCTTTCCCTCCAAGACACAGCCGATCTGGTAGAAGCGTTGAAAAAGTAGCTACGACAGTCTGTTTTTTCGAATTTCGACGTAACTCATCGCGTGATAC
>JANPLJ010000331.1:0-1633 GCA_031426475.1 Pirellulaceae bacterium
GTCGCTTTGCAAGCCTCTTCGATATTCTTGTAAGCACCGTCGCCGACGGCGGCTAGAAGAGCAACGCCAAAGGCTGGTCCTTGTTCTGCGTTGATGGTACACGCCGCTTGCCCAAAGACGTCGGCAAGAATTTGCTTCCAGAGTTCGCTCTTGACTCCACCACCGCTTACTCGAATCTCTTTGACTGGAATATCGAGGCCACGAATGATCGATAAGCTTTCACGCAACGACATCGCAACTCCCTCCATGACCGATCGCACCATATGACCTCGTGTATGAGCGTTGGTCAGCCCAATGAAACAGCCTCGAGCTTTTGCATCGGCGTGTGGGGTGCGTTCGCCAGCGAGATATGGCAAGAAGAACAGCCCCTCTGAACCTGCCGCAACCTTTTCAGCTTCCTCATTGATGATCTTGTAAGGGTCTGACCCACGTTTTGATACCAATTCTTTGCAGACCTGCGACACAAACCATTGCAAAGCACCGGCTGCCGAAAGCGTTACACCCATCATGTGCCATTTGCCGTGCACTGCATGACAAAACGTGTGGAGTCGACCTTGTTGGTCGTACTCGGGACGATCGCTATGCACAAACACGACCCCGGAAGTCCCGAGCGACGTTGTCAGAACACCTTGTTTTACGATGCCGTTGCCGACGGCTCCCGCTGCACAGTCGCCCGCGCCGCCGACAACCTTGCATTCGGTCGTCAGCCCCAAGAGTTTGGCTACCGCTGGCAATAGCGTTCCCGTGACTTGTTCCGATTCATAAACGGGAGCCAAGATGCTCGGGTCGATATCCAAGCAACCTAGAAGCTCGCGAGACCATTTACGATTGACGACATCTAGCAAAAGCATCCCGCTTGCGTCGCTGACCTCCGTTGCAAGCTCCCCCGTCAAGCGACGTCGAATCTCGTCCTTGGGCAACAACAGATGTTTCAGCCGATCAAAATTCTTGGGTTCGTTGTTCCGCAACCATAAGAGCTTCGGAGCCGTGAAGCCAGTCAGAGCTGGATTGGCGACCATCTTGATCAGCTTTTCACGCCCCCCCGCCTTCTTAGTGATCTCGTCGCATTCTGCCGACGTTCGCTGGTCGTTCCAAAGCAGCGCGCGACGGATCACTTTTTGTTTCGCATCGAGGAACACCGAGCCGTGCATCTGCCCTGAAAGCCCGATTGCCTTGACATCTGCTGGCTTGACTTTCGATTTCTTCATCACACCCTGGACGGTCTTGACGGTTGCTTTCCACCAATCGTCTGGATCCTGCTCGGTCCACATCGGCTTTGGCATGTACACGCCGTACTCTGCGGCTGATTCCGCGTGAATCGTTCCCGCCGCGTCGATCAAAATACTTTTGGTGCCGGAAGTTCCAATATCGATGCCAATGTAGTACGTCATAGAAGGATCTTAGGACTGTGAAATTCGAAATCAGTGCCTAGTGTACTTTTAATCATGAAATCATGGAACATGTCGAGACTCCAATTCTGTGTAGAACATGGCGCTCGCGTCGATATGTCGTTCGTCGAGAAATTGAAGATGCTGCTCGACAGATTCCCACCGAGCGACCCACGGCAATACGACTAGCCAGATAACACTCGCGACGATGATCCATTGCAATAGCTGTTGCGATGCTCGTTTGT
>JANPLJ010000332.1:0-1941 GCA_031426475.1 Pirellulaceae bacterium
AGCCCGAGTAGCCGACGTCGTCAGACTTCGGATGAACAGCTTTGAACGTAGCCTTTCTAGGCTCGTCCGGATTCTGACGAATCCGCTTAGTTTGACGTTGAACCACGGAGCGCTATTTGGACTATACTGGTGGTTATCCCACCTGCATCGCCCCCTACCGTCCTCCTATACCCGCCTAGGTGAATAATCTTTCCTCGACCGATGAATAACTTCGTCTCGGTTTGGCTCCTAATGGAGCTTCACCGCTTTTTCGACGCTCCCAGCGAGGGATGTTGACTGTGGCGGAGACACCAGAAAGACCATTGGACCCGAAGACGGTCGAGCAGTGTCATCGGGATTTTTCAGAAATGCTTGAGCGATACGCTTGGGCCATCGTGAAAGATTGGTCCTTGGCGGCCGACGTTGTACAGTCGAGTTTTTTGGCGCTAACCCGGTTCGGCGGCGACGTCGTACCTGAAGCGAGGAAAAGCTGGCTATTCCGGGTTGTCCACCGCGAAGCCTTGAGAGTTCGCGAACGGCAAAAACGGTACAACCAAACGAACAACGAGGTACCGGCAGTTTATGAATCCCATGCGACATATGAATTAAGCCCGCTGGCAAAGATGGCGGACGAAGAGAAGGTTGAATTATTAAAGCGACGAATAAGCGAACTCTCCGAAGAACAGCAGAAGGTGCTTCGCCTGCGAATCTTTGAAGACATGACATTTGCGGAAATCGCGAAGACAATGCGAATTCCGATTGGGACGGCACTTTCAAGAATGCGATTGGCGCTCGACAGATTGCGGGCATCATCACAAGACGACGAACACTAAAAGGCAGGAAGTAAGCGAATGGCAACACAATTACCCGATGAATCAGAATTGCACCTTGAGGCGATGTTATACGTCCTTGAAGATCCGTCGCTTGACCGGGAAGCGTTTGAGGCGAGATTGGCCGAGGACGTAAGGCTTGCGGAAATCTTGTCGGAAGCTGTCGAAACGCTGCATTCGATGCGTCCATCGATGGGCGATTCGACCGCTCCTAGTTACTTCGAAATTCCGTCCGTCAGAACCTTTAGCGACAGTCCAGTAAGATCCAACATATCCGGATCCATTCCATCGAGTTGGCTCGGTCTAGCCAGTCTTGCCGCCTCGATTCTTTTGGTCGGTTTTTTGGGTTGGAAATCATTCCAAGCGTTGTCACCTGAGACAACCACTGGCGATGTGGAGTCGTTCAAGAATGTTGCGTGGGCGTGGGGAGAAATCGGAACCGGGCATCATGACGAGCCTTCGACACAATACGTTAGCTTTGTAGACGACCAAGTCGCTTTGGCTGCCTGCGAGTCGATCTGCGAAAGCGATGTTCCTGAATGGCTAGTGATGGCAACGGCAGCGATTCTCGAACAGGGTGGCGGTATCGATTCGCCTCTTGAAGATATTGATTCGAGGACGCTCATCCAATGAAGTCCGCCATGAACTCTAGCTTCAAGCATGCCGCTCGGTATCGATACTCGTTCGTGATCGTCGTTCTTTTCACCGCTTCGGTTGCATTTGTTAACAAGGCCATGATCGGCGCCGAACCAGAATCGCTCACGCCTCAGACCGCGAAAATCGAGTTGGCAGATCGCGAAACGACGAATCAGGATGCTTTCGCGCAGATGGAAAAGGGAGCGATCGACTTCGTCAAGCAGCATCATCCTGAGTTGGTGTCTTTGCTGCAGTTGCTCAAGGCCATGAAAGAGAAGGAATACGACCTTGCGATTCGCGATATTGATAAAGCTCGCAAGCGACTAGAGTCGGTTGTCAAGCGAGAGCCGGAAACGTACCAGATCGAACTCGACACATGGAAGATACAGTCGAAAATCGATCTTCTGCTTGCAAAAGGCTTTGCACAAGATAAAGCTTTCAACACGAAGACTTTGCGAAACCTCGTCAAGGATCAAGTTGAAAACCAAAAGAAGCG
>JANPLJ010000333.1:0-4603 GCA_031426475.1 Pirellulaceae bacterium
GCATCATCGTTTGCTTCAGTCGACGATATTCGGGCAATTGGTCGAACAGATACTCTTCGGGAGCGATCGTTCGAGTTGCTTCCGCAGTCTCTTCGACTGTTGGTGCCAAATCCGAGATCAAACGGTCCTTGCCGAAGAGCGTTTCGAGGGCTTCGGCGATTTCGCGAACGGTTTCAATTTCTTGAAGGACTTCTTCGGGGATACGACCACCGAAAGCGCTTTCGAGCGTATGCGCGATCTGAAGTCGTTCAAGACTATCTAGTCCCAAGTCGACGACGATATTCGTGTCGAGATCCAGGAGCTTGGCTCGCTCTTGAGCGACGCCTTTGATCGCGCGCTTCACGATCTCGACCATATCCACGTCGGGATCGCGAGTCTTCTTGGCGGTGACGGCGGCTGGACGCGTTTCACTGTTTCCAGAAACATCGCCAGCAAGTTGTTGCATGGTCGCCGCTGCGATCATCGGTGCGGCTTCGGGAAGCCCATCTTCCCAACTGACCCATTTGGCGATCACGCGGAGCGAATCCTCTTTGAAGCCTCGCAAGCAGGCATGTCGTTGGATTTTTCCGCTCGACGTCTTTGGCAGAGAGCCGCTTCGGACTAGGATCACGGCATCGGGTGGCAGTTCATGAACCTGCGTTACGGACTTTCGAATCGCAAGGATAACGGGCTCCCAATCCTCTTCCAGCGATCGCTGGACTTCGACGGCGATGATCAGTCGTTCACGCGATTCCACATCGTCCGAGAAAGCTGCGGCCGACGACGATTGGATCGATTCATGGCATTCTTCCACGGTTTGTTCGATATCTTGAGGGTATCGATTAACACCGCGAACGATGATCAAATCTTTGACGCGGCCGGCGACAAAAAGCTGTCCGTCTTCGAAGAAGCCAAGATCGCCGGTTCGCAAGAACGGCCCTTGTCCATCGGCGGTCATGGCACCAAAGGTTTTTTCGGAAATCTCTGGTTTTTCCCAATACCCGGCGCCTACGCTGGGGCTTTGAATCCAGATTTCACCGATCTGGTCGTCCGGAAGAATTTTTAGTGTGTTGGTATCGACGATCTCGACCCGTTCGTTGGGAGCGGTTTGACCGCATCCGACCAGAGCTCTCGCTTCATCGTCATCGCTTGAAACGGAGACGACTTGTCTCGCAGCGAGATTCCTGGAATCGAAGTACTTGACGACGGGTTCATCGCGATCGGGGCCAGCCGTAACAATTAAAGTTGTTTCAGCCATTCCGTAAGTTGGAAGATGAGAAGTGTGCTTGAATCCGACGGACGCGAACTTCTTCGAAAAAGCGGCCAAGGTGCTAGCGCGGACCGGTTCGGCACCGTTGAATGCAACGCGCCAACGACTGAGATCTAATCCTTGCATCTCTTCTTCGGTCACTTTGTCGACGCACAGTTGGTAGGCAAAATTCGGACCGCCGGACATCGTAACTTGATACTTGGTAAGAGCACGAAGCCAACGAACAGGGCGTTGAAGAAACGACATCGGGCTCATCAAAGCGAGCGGCAAGCCAACGAAGATCGGGCTAAGGATTCCACCGATCAAGCCCATATCGTGATAGGTTGGGAGCCAACTTGCACCAATCTCGTCGTGGACTTGTCCGAAAAGGTAGGCGATCATTTCGCAATTGCGAATCAAATTACCGTGGGTCAGTACGACCCCTTTCGGAGTTCCGGTCGATCCGGATGTATATTGAAGCACTGCGATTTGCTGAGCGGTCGTCGGGAACGGCGAGTACTGGATTGCCAGGGCTCGATCGATCTTGTCGGTCGAGATCAACGACATGCTCGACATATCTTCTCGAGTCGCTTCATCCTTGAGTATCTGAGTAGCGGTCGCATCGACAGTGAGTGCAAATTTGGCTGCGCAGTCGTGGGCAATGCCTTGGATGCGAGAGCCTTTTCGATTTCGTCGCGGTGGGAACGCGGGGACTGCGGCGCATCCAGCGTATAGACAACCGAAGAAGCCGATAATGAAATCGAGTCCTGGCGGATACATCAAAATCCCGCGATCGCCGGGCTTCGCGACTTTTTGGATTTCGACCGCGACCGCTCGGGCAGCATGATCAAGCTCGGCAAACGTGAGAAGCTCATCATTGTCTGTTTCGCCATCGGTGAACCAAAAGGCAGGCGCCGTTGGCTTTATATTGGCCCAGTGGCGCAGGCTATCGATCAAATGGGTCCGAGGGTAGGGAGCTGGGTTCAGACGCGGAAGTTCCAACAAGGGCTGGCGCGTGTGGATTACGTTGGCGTTCATGTGCGTGACTGCGTCCTGTAGGTACCAGGCACCTCTCATATGCGGTTGAATTGGCCGAAAACACTCTGCAACTTACCAGAATTACCCAGTCCGGAAAGATGCAAAGTCGTCCATGGCACGACGATCCACTCGGATTTTGCGGTACTTTTTTCTATCGGTTGCCAGCTATCGAACAGCCATTTGAAGCGACTTTCAGGTCAGAGTCGCGCCAAGTGTCCCAAACTGCCGCGCGAATAGCTTGCAAAAACCTAGGTAGAACTCGAAATTCGCATCTTTTCGAGCAAACGATGAGGGATTTCTGACGTCGGTGCGACAAAATGCATCGATTCTGCTTTTCCGTAGCCGGCTAAAAAATCGCGAGCCTGCTGCATTTTCTTTCCCGACGGCTGAATCTGCTCGATTTCCAAGAATTCATCGCTGCATGCGACTGCGAGAAGCGGCGGTCGCTCGACATTACTCGCATTCATTTCAGAACGGCTAGCCAAGATTTCTCGCAAGGTTTCCCCCCAGATTATTCTTCCGAAAGGTATATCGACGCTGGATTGTCGCGACGGGTCCGAATGATCCGCCTTTGACGACGGTTGAATTGCGCAACCTGTCAAGCTCGCTCGACCTATGATAACCCTCATCTCTTTGGCGTTGCCGATTTGGATGTTCCCGAATACCCCAGGCCATGGCTGAAGACCGCGAATTTGCCGATCGATCAAACGTGCGGGATAACGAAAATCTAGCTGTCCATCGGTCTTTGCAAGCCGTGGCGCTGGTGTTGCCGAGAATGAATCCTGACGTTCGCCGATTCCATCGCATTCTTCCATTGTTGAGAAACGAGCCAGTTTCGCAACCGCTTCCATAAGACACTGAACGCCCAGGTCGCTAAGTCTTTTCTCTAGCTCACCTGCGTTCTCGCCGACACCGATTTTAGTCGCAACACTTGATATAACAGGTCCGCCGTCCAGTTTTGGAGTCATGTGAATCACACATGTTCCCGTCTCCGAATCACCTCGAAGGATGCTCCACTGTACCGGGGCTGCTCCGCGATGTCTGGGAAGCAACGAGCCATGCAAGTTGACTCCGCCGAGCCTGGAGGTGCCCAACGCATTCGCTGATAATATCTGGCCGTAGTCGCAAACTACGAATAAATCAGGCTTCATGCTTGCAACCAGCGAAATCGACTCTTGATCGTTGATCGATTCCGGATCGATAACGGATAGTCCGAGTTGGTCGGCCCAGGCGCGGACCGGGTTCGCTAACGATTTGCTTTTCGCATCGATATCGTTTTTGATCGGGCGAGTGACAACCAACGGTATATCATGTTGGCGTGAAGAAACCAGGGCTTCGAAGCTTGGAATAGCAAAGGGACCAGTTCCCATCAAAACGATTCGCACTCAGAAAACCTCGAAAAATATAGACGCTTCAGTTGGATTTCTTGTGGGTTGGCTCATTCATTCCGTTCGTTCCAGGGATCCAGCCTGGAACGGCGTATCCGAATTCTAACGTTGTTCGATATGCGGCGAACAAAGCACTCCATCCGAAGTCTGACGACTTCGGCTACTTTTTGCAATCACGGAATTTGGATGGAGCAACGCGTTAGCAGTACTTGCGTTCCCATTCGAGCGTTCTTTCCATCAGGATGCTATCCGACTCGAGCGAGCCGGTACGCTGCTTGGATGTATGATCCTCGACCAGCGTGTTCATGGCAGGTTCAACACTTTTGACGCTCTCGGGCGATAGTCGATCGACGAAAAGCACACCGTCGAGGTGATCGGTTTCGTGCTGGATGATTCTGGCCAGAAAGCCGCTTATTTCTGTATCGATTTCTTTGCCCGAAAGGTCATAGGCGTTTATCCAGAGAGATTTGCTGCGTTTAACGATCGCATTTACGCCTGGCAGAGACAAGCAGCCTTCTTCCGCTTCTTGAATCCCTTTCTGTTTCGTAATGACAGGATTGAGAAAGACCATTTCTGGCCCTTCGTCCTGAACGCCGGTTGGGTTGCATACGAACAGACGAACGGGCAACGCAACTTGGTTGGCGGCAAGTCCGACTCCCCGCAATGAATACATGATTCGGAACATTTCTTGGGCTACATCCTTCAACTCCTTGTCAACTCGAGCGATCGGTTTTGATCGATAACGCAGGACCGGATGGGGATGAATGACAAGTTCGATGGCAGCCATAAGAAAATGAAATGAACTATCCGAAGCGAGTTGAAATGAAAACGGAGATCATAGCGTAAGGTAGGCCGCAGATGAAGCATTGCGCTGGTGCTGCGAAACAGGTAAATTTTGGGTTCATCAGGTAGTTTGGTGGTATCAACGTAAGTGGCTTACTTCCCGTTG
>JANPLJ010000334.1:0-7126 GCA_031426475.1 Pirellulaceae bacterium
TTGCACGAGTGTCTACTACTTAGGCCATGAGGCTGGAACGATCGCGATACCTCCGGTCTATGCATTGGGTCAACTGATGATCATTCAGAATGTGACAGCGGGCACATGCGAGCTTCGTCTACTGAAGGCAAGCGAAGAACCAGGAGTTCCGTTGGAAGTAGCGCAAGCTTCGGTTGCGCCGCTGAAAGGGCATGTCGTTGTGCCGCCGAGCCTGGATGGCCGACGCATGGTCGTCATGACGGATTTGGGAGAGACGATCGCATTTGATGTCGAGCCCGCCAGTTCCGGAGACAAACTTAATCGCGTTGCAAACATCGTGGCCAGCGAGACGCAACCGCGCATCGCATGGCCCTTGGTTGCTGGGAATGAACTGTGGATTGCTTCGAGTCGTTTTTCTCGATTTCAAATTCAGGTTAGCAAACAAAAGCTGGTTCCAGATTGGGTGCTCGAGGACGAAGATTCGTTCACCTCCAGACCTTTCAAGATGGATGACTACATTGTTCATACTCGTGTTGTACGAGGCACCCAGGGGATTCGTGTTACAGCCGCCAAATCCGATACGGGTACGCCAGCTTGGGAAACCGACGTTGGTGTTCCGATCGTCGCCATTCAGAACGCTTCGTCCGGTTTGACTGCGATCAATTCACAAGCCGCACTGTACAGCATTGACTTGCAATCTCTTGGAGCGGGTAAGCCGATGAACGCAAGTGAGAATCCGGGACGCAATCAACGGTCCATGCAATTTTCTAACCCAGCTTTGCTTCCCAATGGGCGACTGGCGATGTTAAATTTGCTGCAAGGTAGCCAAGTCGCGATCTACGATCCGTCAGCATCGCCTGGTACAAGTCTACTCGTCAATCGTTTGCAGATTGGGACAAGCACACCATCGACGGAACCTTTACCCGTTGGAACGGCGATGGTGGTTCCGCTGGACAATTCCCAATTGGCGTACATCGACCCAACGAATGGAAAAGCATTGGGAGCTCCTTTCCAGCCCACGTTAACGGTTGGAGTCAATACTCAATGGCTATCTCCCGCCTTGCTTTCCGACGGGCAAACCGTCGTTGCCGCGACAGACCAGAAGACGCTTTATCGGCTTGCCGCCGGCAAGCAGCTCAAAGAACTTTCGCAAACATCGACACCAACGCGATGGGTCCAACGACTCGCTTCGGTCGGCGATGTCGTGTGTGGTGTGGCAAGAGGCGATGCCCAAGACGCTCTCCAGTTCTATAACGGCACAGACCTTACGCGGCTCGAAGAAGCAGATATCGACGGGCGGGTGACATGGGGGCCCTTTGCCCTCGGAGAACAGTTTTTTATTCATTCCGAAACGTCGGGAGTCGTATGCTTTGACAAGACAGGGAAACTTCGTTGGAACGCACCGCTGGCACAAACGGCTTTGGTTGGTCCACCCGTGTTGCAAGGCAACGATCTCCTCGTAAATTCGACTTCAGGCTCGATGTTTCGCATCGAGCTCGAGTCTGGCAAACTCAAGGCGACGGTAAGGATCGGCGAGCCTCTATCGGGACCTCCGGTTGTTCTTGGAAGTGCTGTGCTATTCCCCGGCACCGAAGGAGTTTTGATTGCGGTGCCTGCGAGCAAGACCGAAACCAACTCGGCCGAGGTGGAAGCTCTATGAGGCAAATCGGAATCGCTTGCTTTCGCGAGTCATGTCTGGCCAACATCTGGAAGACGCTGGCCTTCGTCGGGCTGTCGTATTGGGTTCTTTTGAACCTCGCCAGTTCGAACGCACTAGCTCAAAGCGACAGCACTTCGACTCCGAAACGATTCGAAACATCGATCTTGGATGACGAACCGTTCTACATCATTACGCTCACGCCCGAATGGAAAAGCAAGGAAGTTCGCGTCTTTCCGATCGATTTCCCAAACGGGGTACAACCCAACAACCCGGACCCCGAATCAGAACTCGAAGTCAAGGTAACGATCTATCCGGATCGCGTTTATCGTATCCATTGGCGGGACATCGCAAAGATCGAAACGTATGAAAGCCTTATACTTTCGGAGGCCAAGACTCTCTTGGCGGCGAAGCAGTTTGCACCGGCTTTTGAACATCTGAACATGCTCATGGTCAACTACCCGCGCACGGCGGGTCTCGACCTTTTGCGTCAAGAATTCTTGCTAGCAAGTGCGCTCGACATGATTCGCACTGGCAATCTGGCACATGCGATGGTCGTCCTTGAAGAATTCGTTCGTGCCTTTCCTGACAACAAGCGAACGCCTCAAGTGGTGGCCAAGATTTCTGATTTAGCGAATCAAATGATCGAGAAGTTCTTCAACGATGGCGACCTCGCAACAGCTCGTATGATGGTACTTCGACTGGAACGCGACTACAAACAGTCGCCATTGCCAGCCGTCGCGATCTGGAAACAGAGGTTTCTGGATGTTGCCGAATCGATTCGGGCGAAGGTATTTGAGTTGCGAGATGCTGGGAACTTCCCAGACGCTCGAGTGGCAGCGACGAAGATGCTTGAAGTCGCGCCAGAGATTTCAGGCGGACAAAAGCTCATGCAAGATCTATTGTTAGCTTATCCAATGGTGCGGGTAGGAGTCTTTCAAACGTCTGATCGGCTCGATGCGACGGAGATCGCCGATTGGCCTGTGCGACGTGGCGGGAGCCTTGTTTCGTTGCCGCTTTTCGAGTTTCGGAATTCGGGCCCGGAGGGTGGCTCATATCGATTCTCGTTGGGAAGCTTTGTCCACAGCGATGACCGAACGGAACTGGAGCTTACGATCAAGGATGCCACGAAAGCGGGGGTCCCTACCGCCTACGATCTTTCGCAATGGATGATGCGTCGTTCCAACACCGGAAGCGCCGAGTATCGACCGTCCTGGGCTGCGATAATGAAACAAGCGAGCGTGAACAGCCCGGAGTTGTTGACGATCAAACTTCAGCGACCACATATGCTTCCTCACGCCTTTCTTCAATGGCCGCTTGGCGAGTTGGGGAACGAGGCGTTCGAATCGGCGGGCCTCTACAAGCGAGGCGAAGATCGCGTCGGGGGACGACCTTCGTATCGTTGGGCACGGGAAACGAAACCGGTCGACGGTCAGCCTATCGAAATTGTCGAGTCCTTGTATGACGATCCTAAGAAAGCGATCGCTGACTTGGTTCGCGGGAATATCGAAGTTATCGATCGACTCTTCCCTGCCGACGCAGCATTGCTTAGCCGCGACAGGAATATCAAAGTGGAAGCCTATGCTTTGCCAATGGTTCATATGCTTGTCCCGGTCAGCGATCATCCTTTCGTAAGCGATCGCGATTTTCGCCGAGCGCTATTGTATGCGGTGAATCGCCAGGCGATCCTGGACGGCGAAATACTTGGGGGAGCCAGATCGGCGGATAGCCAACTCATCAGCGGACCATTCCCGATCGGTCAAGGCGATAATGATCCGTTGTCATACGCATATAACAAAGCGATCCCTCCGATTCCGTACGATCCACGTCTCGCCCAACTCCTTTTGATTTTGACGAAGCAAAAGCTTTCTGCGATGGCAACCAAAGCCAATCTCGAAATCCCTGTGTTGACCCCGATTCGAATCGGGGTACCCGATTACGAATCAGCGAAGGTTGCCGGACAAGCTTTTGTCCAGCAATGGGCGGTTCTTGGAATTCCGGGTGAGCTTGTCGTTCTGAAATCAGACCAACGCAACGACGCCGAAAAGCCGATTGATCTGCTTTATGTTTCGGCAGCGCTCTGGGAACCAGCCACTGACGCAGAACGACTGCTCGGCAAAGGTGGGATCGCTGAGTCCAATAACATCTTCATTGTCCAGGTACTATCCAACTTGCGAACGGCACGTAATTGGCGCGAAATCCGACAGTTTTGCCAGGACCTCCACACACTTGTCAACGCGCACCTTCCGGTCCTTCCGCTTTGGCAAGTCGGTGAGTCCTTTGCATATCGTACGCTCCTCAAAGATGTCCCCAAGCGTCCAGTAACGCTTTACCAAGACATTCAGAAATGGAGGATGAATGTCAGTCCCTGAACTAGACCGTTTGATTCCTAGGTGCCTTTCCGCAAAAACTGTGCGGTGCAGGCTCGGCGTGCGGGCTAGCAACATTGGTAGGGGCGGCCTGGGGGGCAGAGCCCATCGCTGTAAACGTCGTTCCTATTTGCTGGCAAATTCGAACGGGAGTGCGACGCTCCTGCGGAGCTACGCTGGAATCGCATATCCAACCGGTCCTTTGTTTCCCGACAAGGGCCGAGTGGTCGAACGTGCCTCTCGAGCATGGGAACCAGCGTATGGTTCTTCGCTGACGCTTCAGGCTCTTGTTTGGTTTTGCCTGATCTCGATCGCGATCGGTTTTTCGAGAGGCTCCACGTTCGCACAGGAGCAACCTTGGGAATTCGATCCTTATCGAATGCGACTTTGGATTAGCCTTGACCCCGCCCTGCCCTTGCCCCCTGAAGCGACCGAACAATTGTTCGACCAGTTGCAACAGCAGATGGAACTTGTTTATGGGGCGACCGCCGATGCCGATGCGAGATCCTCGCCTCGCAATCTGTTCTCGTCCATCCTGCGTGAGCTTGACCAGTTTGCAATTGAACGAGTCCTCGATAATGAACTTGTCCTTGTCGTCGGAAGAAACCATCCTGACTCAAAAGATATCCGAACTCTCGAAACGGTAATTGAAAAATCAGAAGCGATCTATACGACAGAAACCAATCGAAATGAGGTCGTGCGCGATATTATTCCGTTCTTAGATAATCCGACCTGGAAGGGTATGTCGGACAAGTTAAAAGCCGCTTCAGGGTCATCCGCTAGTTTTCTACAGCAACTCAAGAGTGGCGAGATTTCAACCGCCTTGATTCGACGATTCGAGTTGGAATCGTTGGGAAGAAACGTACGATTCATTCCAACGCGATTTCCATGGCAATTCGATTCGTTGCTTCGGACACACGACAAAATTTTTGCCGTTTCGATCACGACAACCCGCGATGAACTCTTCCGAGTGCAACTTCGCGAAATCGATTGCGTAATGCGGGTGATCGGACCTGTTGTCAGTCTTACGGTACCGGTCTGGGAAGCGATCCCTCGATCCGTTGCCTTTGCGACTCAACAAGCCTTTGCTCCATTGGCTCGGATTGAGGAAGCCGACCTGAGAAATGCAAAGTTGCGTATTCGAGCGGGCGGTTTGATCGTCGGAGAAGAGCATCCCGCTCGGATGCTTATCGGCGACGTACTCCAACCGTATGTACGGCGCGACGATCGAAACGGAGTGCCGACTCTTCTGCAAAATATTCCGTGGACCTATGTCGCTGTTGCGGAAAGCGACGGAGTCAACGCGCAAGGTTCGATTTTCACAGGGATACGAAGTCCGTTGGCTGGCAGGAAAAATAAACGCACGCGAAAAATCGGATTGCGCGTGCGCCCGGCTTCGGAAGCGACAGATCTTCAGATGAGCATTCTACGAGATCGCAACACGCGTATTCCTGGTGCCGAAGTCTATCGCCGAACGCCGGGCGGCGAGGACTTGACGCTTGTCGCAAGATCCGACTGGCGCGGCGTGACACATATTGAAGAAAAAACAAATCCCGTAGCATTCTACGATTTGGTCACACCTGCATCCAAAGGCGAACCAACTCCCGCATCCGTGGATCCGAACGCTAAGCCTGCGAAAGCAACTCTCGCACTTCGCGCGCCGCTGTATCTCTATTACGTTAAACACGGAAACACTCTATTGGCGAGACTACCGCTGGTAACGGGCCTAAACCCTGTCGAGCTTGCGGAACTACCCGATGATCGACGAAGACTAGAAGCGGAAGCTTTCGTCAAAGGAATTCAGAGTGAGATACTTGATTTAGTCGCGCGTCGCCAAATTCTCGCGTCGAGAATTAAGCAGAAGGTCGAAGAGAAAAGCAAAGCGGCAGCCCTGCCCTTACTCAAAGAATTACAGAACGAAAAGAGCTATGACACGATGTCAGAATCGCTGGATGCAATACAACGTCGTATTCTTTCCGGTGACCGCGGACCTATTCCGGCCGTTTCGCAAAAGCGAATCGACCAGATGTTCAATCTAACTAGGCAAATGCTTCAGCGTTACTTGCAAGACACGCTGGTCCGAGATATGGAAATCGCCGTCGGGAAGCTGGATGGTTAAGGAATTCTAGTGAATGTCGCGTGGCAAAAGAACCGAATCTGTTGCAATGACCAACACACGCGATAGACTGAATTGCATGACTATCGCTCGATTCCTTTTTGAAGCCCATGAATAACCCAGTTTTTCGACCTTTTCTATTCAGTGTGGACGACCTAACGCGAATGGTTGATGCAGGGATTTTCGTTGGACGAACCGGGCGTATCGAGTTGATTGAGGGGGAGCTTCGCAACATGTCGCCAGCAAGCGATGGGCACGATGATATCATCAGATTCCTCGACAAATGGAGCCATCGGGTCGTTGGCGAGAACTACTTTGTCGCTGTCCAGCAAGGCTTAAGACTGCTCAAAACGGAATCTATGCCCGAGCCGGATCTATATTGGGTCGATGTACGACATAAACGCGGAAGGCCAACTTCAGCCGTCGTACCGCTGGTCATTGAAGTATCGATTTCCAGCCTAGACTATGACCTTGAAACGAAACGCCGACTCTATGCTCTCGATGGAATCGCTGAATACTGGGTTGTCGACAGTGAATCGGAAACGGTCTACGTACATCGCGAACCGGTTGATGCGTCGTACTCAAGCATTCAAGTTTACCAATCTCCCGAACAACCCGCTCCTCAATGCCTGCCTGATGCCAGGCTCGATCTTCACTGGCTTTTCCATTCGTGATTTTAAGGCGTGGGTAGCAGTTCGCTTAGGCTGCACGTTTTTGACCGCTATCGTCGGCGAGAAAATCTGCTTCTTCGCTGACGTCTTCGAAACGAACGGCGACTTGTCGCGAAACGCCGCTCTCCTGCATGGTGATTCCGTAGATGGTGTTGGCGGCGGTCATCGTTTTCTTGCTATGTGAGACGACGACAAACTTCGTCATATGCAAAAACTCGGTGAGGACCGAAACGAAGCGTCCGATATTCGCTTCATCGAAGGGAGCATCCACTTCGTCGAGAATACAGAATGGGCTTGGTCGGAACTGAAAGATCGCCATGATCAGAGCAACTGC